>JAEOTF010000208.1 GCA_016840025.1 Candidatus Hodarchaeota archaeon | reverse complement strand
GGGTTGATCAGAACATCAACACAGATGGAATTTATGCTCTTGTTCAAAGCGGTGGTGTAAAAAGTAATTCTATTCAAGATTTGAACTTTGGTGAAATATCGCCTTTTCTTCATGTATACAACGAGGATGAAATGATTAGTGAATATCCATTGGATCCAGATCCTGAATATATCCCTGAGGAAATGGATATTAGGGTGTTAAGTAATGGTGATGATGTTGACTTAGGCACATTGGCCTGGGCATCCTATGATGAAGGCCCTTCAGGGATTTCCCATGCACTTATCTTTGGTTCTACAGATGTTGTGCAATCTGGAGAAGATGAACGTGATGGAATACAAATAAACGCATATGAATTGGATTATCCACATCTTCCTGGCCTTGAAGGTAATTCTGCTTCGTTGCAGTTTGGAAGAAATTCATTTGAGGTTGGCGGTGTTCAGGATCGTGTTATCCCTAAGGATTTTGTTGTTGAATTTGATGCTGAATTTTTCTCCTCTCCAACAGGTGGATTTTCTATTATTCCAGAGGAGGCAGCTATCTTTCAATCTCTAGTTAATCTTAAACCAACAGATGGAGATGATTTTTCAGGAGAGGATGATGAAGTAGAAAAACATACGTTAACGATTTTTGTTCATAATGCTCCATCTTTCCCTATGGGATCTGGTCTTTCTGTTTTGACTGGAAGGAATTTTTCTTATATCGGAGCCGAATTGTATGCGGAAAATGATTTTATTAGTTCAGGAAGTGCTGGAAGATTATCAATGCGTCCGCTTCCAGATTTGAGTAATGAAACTCTTATTCAGCGTATTCTAGCTCCCTTGTTTGCCTTTGAGTGGAAGAATTTTACTTTTTTCAAGAAAATTCGATTTCAAAACCTAGAACCTGGTAGATACATTGTTAAAATTTTCAAAGAAAATCCCTTTAGAGGAGAACGTAAATACATCGGATTTGCCGTTGTTGATATACGAGAAGATACTGCAACTCGTGTTTTTTGTAAACCTGAAAGAAATGTACAATTGACCATTGTTGATCAAAATGATGAAGCGGTAGAGAATGTTGAAATAGAATTACTTAAAAATGATGCTATTATAGCAGATGGGATCTCAGATTCTACTGGTCAGTTAGTAATAAAAGCGCCATTAAATAGCTATGATCTTAGGGTAAGGTATAATGGATTTGTCGTATTTGAAGAGCCTATCAAATTAAGATACATCAATAAACTTCTTCCATTAAAAAGATCAATAAACATAGAGCGATATGATTTAAAAATTGAAGTGTTAGATACTTGGGGATTATCATCAGCAATTGAACTTAACCCTGTTTTAACTAGCGAAGAGATGAATGAATCGATGATTATTTCTTCAGAAAAACAGTTAGATAGCAACTATCTTTTTTCAAATCTTATTCCTGCATATTATCAAATTCGTATAGCTTATAAGGCATTTTCCATAGAAGAAGAAGTTGAAATAACAACTGGAAAAGAGATGAGCATTGTATTTCCTGCTGAATTTCTTATAAAGCTGAGAACACTTGATACTCGAGGTAGTGTAATAACAGATGCTAAGATTACAGTATCAAGAGGTGGAAAAAACGTCGACGAGAAAAGTAATGAATCTGGTAGATTCCTTTTGCTTCCACCTGGGCTATATGACGTTGATATCTATGATAATGAGGATTTAATTGGAGCACGTAAGATCAATGTATTTGGTGAAAGAAGTTTTGATTTTATTACAACTCATGAACCGTTGTTACCTTTGATAGTTGTTATCGTAGCTATTATTCTTATTTTAATAGCTTTATTTTTTACTTATATGAAACGAGATTTTTTATATTTCTTGAAGATAATTCCAATATCACTTGCTATAGTTGCAATAATCTCTCCTTGGTGGATGCTTCAGGGATCAACATCTACTGTAGAAACAACGACAACCATGTTTCTAATACCAATTGAACTTGTTACCACAACTGTAACTAATGATGTCATTGCTGGTGACCTTTCGTCTTTACCTGATATATTTGTAAATGTGGTTACTTTGATTCTGTTGTTTACCGCGATTGGCTGTATATTGATCCTGTCCAGCATCTTATTTAAGAAATTCAATAGAAAATTGTTATACAAGTTATCATTAATTCTTGCTTTAGTAGGATTCATTAGTTCTCTCTTGATATTTTTTATTGGCATGTCTGGACTTGCTGAAGTTGGAGTTGGAAACTTTATTGGAGAAGGAAATCTGAGTATTGCTATTCCTGGAGGAGATACTGGTGTAGCAGTATATTCTAATTGGGGACCAAGTGTTGGATTTTACATATATGTAGTATCTGTTGTTATTCTATTTTTTACTATTATTAAAATTATAAAAAAGAGTACTTGATCATGCAAGTTTCAGTTTTCTTTTCTGTTTTTCTTGTTCACGTTTTATTCTAAGAAGAGCTTGTTCTTTCTTAAGTTGATCTTCAACTTTGGTATCAATTATTTCTGGTTCTGCTTTAGGTTTCTTTGGTTTTTCTACTTTTTTTTCTGATTTTTCAAAAAGCTTTGCAAAGTTGTATTCAGGTTTCTTTTTTTGTTTCTTTTTTGGCTTTTTTAAAAGTATTTTTATTCCTGGTGAATTCTTAATCGAATTTTTAAGTAAATATTTGCGATAATCTTTATACCATAGCAATGCAGATTTGTATTCGTCTTCCATCATTAGTCTTACGCTTTCGTATTCTTTTTTATCTCTTTTCTTTAATTTCTCAAGATATTTCTTTTCTTCTGGTAAGGTCCATGGTTTATCTGGTTTTTTAATAAATTTTCTTGTTCTTCGTCTCTGCCTGTAAAGATAGAATGCAATACCTAATAAGATAATAGGTAAAATTAATGTACCATAGTACCAACCTACCTCTGAGACATAATATCCTCTTGTTATTACTGCTGCGGTGTTATTAAATGTCTTTTCTGGTTCATAAATTGAATAAGCTTCGATCCTTATTTTCCGAGCAGTTCCTGGATCATTTAGTATACGAGGAGATGCAACCCCAATTGATGTATATCCAATTTCGTTTGGCTCTAGAGTAATTGCTGATGGTGGAGAAACTATTAGCTCATTATCGGTATCATTACCAATTCTGAAGTTAAATGTATCAATATGACTTCCAAGATTTTGAATTTCAAGGGGAATAGAAATTAATTGATCTGGACCAATTTCTAAAATTTGTGTCGGTTGAATATCTATTAAATGAAATCGTCTTAATTTCACAACTATATCAACATAAGAAATTGAATCAACAGTTCTTTTACCACTGTAAATTCTACCGAATGGGGGACCTAACAAATTTGTCATAGCATTAATAGTCCAAAGGATTCCTAATCCAGAAAATCCTGCTCCTCCATGTTGAAAATTCGAACGTATTAATGATCGCAGGTGCCCTCTCCTATCTGAAGGAGGCCTGTAAAGATTTGCAGCTGTCGAATATTTAGTAATATTTATTCGAAGCTGAATATTTTCAGGTAAGGAAATATCTTCCGGAATATTCGATTCAATATTTAGTTGAGTTTTTAATTCTCCTTCTTCATACCAAGGAACTATTGATTGTGGACTAAAATGACCAATGAATGCTCCATCTGGTAAATAATCTGGAATCTCAAGAGAGATTTCATAATCCTGGGTAGGAATAAGTTCCCATGGTTCAAATCTCTTATCCTGCAAGGATATATAATTGCCTGTCGATTCATTAATAACTCCAACCGTAATCGTTGTCTGATCAAGAAATTCTATATTTATAGTATTAGGATCTGCTATCCAAGTTTCAGGTTCAGTGAATCTCAATACAAAAAATCTCGTACCAAATGTAGTTCTAAGTACGTTTTTAAAGATCCATATTAATCCTCGCTCTATAATTCCTCTGTCATTTGGTTGCGCGGTTACTGCTGGCAATAGAGAAGAACAAATAATAATTACCGTGAAAAGTACTGCAATTGCTTTTGTATATTTCACAGATTATCCTCCCCAGTTTTGTTTATTATTTTCCTTCCTTTTATTGATCTTTGGTTCTTAATAATGATAGTAATAAACATTATTGCAACTAAAGTAATAATTGCTTTAAAACCTGGTGTTGAGAATCCTCTGCTCTGGACTATAAATGATAAGAAATATTCATCTCCTTTCAACATAGGATCATCAAACATTGAGGGCGTAACTGAAATTTGTATCATTTCTCTTTCATTATGATATCCAAATGCGTTTGAAGGTTGAACAGTTAATCTTATAGTCTTTTTAGGATCATCCCCTATAGTTGATGTCCCAATTACAGTACTGGATTGTAATGTAACGGTCCAATCATCAGGTACATTCATAATGTGACTAGTCAAAAGTGTTTTTGCATTTCCTAAATTCTCGATATCTATATCAAAAATAGCAGTTTCAAGTGGACCTATTTGACTTATTGGATTTTTAGGGAGAGTTAATTTTAATAATGGTAAATATCCAGGTCTAAACGAAATGTTGGTGTAAAAAGTCCCACCAATAATCGCACCTAATTTGCTTACTCTCGCTTCTATTCCTATCGTTCCAATTGCATCAGCATGTGCATTTTGATCAACTTTAACAATAATTGTGAAATTTCTATGTTCTCCAGTAGTAGTAGCAACAATTTTTAAAAAATCTGGAGAAAGTGAAACGGTACACCATTCTGGTTTGTTTATCACCTTAAGTTGAATATAAGCGGGTAATCTTTCATCATATGTTGGCACTATCTCTTCAGCGAAGTACCCCTCAGCATAGAATTCTAGGGTTGCGTTTATCTCTTTTACCATGTCTATTGGTAGAAAAGGGTCATTCGCAGCCTCTGAATCAAAATCAAACTTAATGACGCTATAACATAAGTAAATATCAGTAGGTCTTGCACCAGATGTAGGAATGATTGCCAGTACAATACTAATTAATAAAATACAGAATAGTATCTTCATAGTGAATATTTTTACAGCTTTGATCATTTTTTCGCCGTTTTTGGTAATTCTAATATAGTAACTTGTTTTATATATATTTAAATATTATTATTGAATTGACACCTGCACCTTTTAATATTACTATATTAATAATATATCAACCCCACATTATAAAAATATTTCCTATTTAAATTAGGAAAAGATAGTGATTTATTAAGAGAATATTGGTCTTAAGTCCTAGATCCAAATGAGCAAATCTATCGATTCAATAATTGTTTTTTAAGAACAAATATAATGATAATTGCACCGAACAGTATTGCTATCTCAAATCCAGGAGTTGAAAACCCTCTATTTCGCATAGTGAAAATGATTTCGGGGATTTCAGTTTCTAGAATTCCCACATCAGAGCCTGCAAAATAACGTCCTTTGGCAGAAATCTTGATGGTAACGAGTTCATTGTGATAGCCAAAGTTGTAAGGTGGAGTGACAGTTAATTGGATGGTTTTCTTTGGATTACCTCCAGAAAATTGAGACCCAACCTTTATGTTAGAGGGAATGCTGGCTATCCATCCCTCGGGTATGTCAGTAATTGAGAAAAGAAATTCAGTTTCAGCGTTTCCAAGGTTTTCCAATTCCAGCTCAAAAAATGCAACTTCACCTGGACCTACTTCTTTGAAAGTGCTTTTTGGTAGTACATCAATTATCGGTAGAAACGTAGGGGTAAAGGAAATCTCTGCTTCTTTAGTAACACTTTTCACTCGATTTATTGGGGCACTTGCCGTCATTTCAATGACGAGTTTGACCGGTAAATTTGCAGGAGCATTTTCATCAAAGGAAATATGCACCCGAGCTTCTTCACCATCCCATGTTTGAGATATATCTGGATTAACCACATTTGGCTCAATGAGGCCCGTTGCCCATGCAGGGGTTTCCTTTATTCGTAAATCAACCGATGCAGTGATTCCAGATAGAAGTTTCTCCCAAAATGATGCAAGAACTCCCTCAATCTGGGTTGAGACATTAATGGGTACAATTAATTCGCCACTTAAAGGAACGACCCTGTTACTTTCAGTAACCGTATATTCCATCTTTACATTCATTCTGACGCCAAATAATTGCGCTGAGGATGAACTAGTAAAACTTAATAAAATACCAGAAAACAGTATTAAAATGATTGCTGTTGATTTAACTGCTTTGAATTTTCTGGTCATTGTATATCACCAATTTTTATATTTCCATTATATTACTTGTCTTGACATATATATAAAGTTTATTGTACACTTCTTACTTTTTTTGATTATTCTATTGGTTAATATATAACTTACATGATATAAAAATATTTGCATCTAAATGATTTTTTTAAATCATATAATTAAAAATTCTTAACTTGTAGAATTGCTTAATGCAAAGGATACGATTTACTCGATCATATCTATTTCTGATTCTTGTCCTTCGGCTTGTTCAGGTTCTTCTTTCTCCTTTTTAGTTGACACTTTTCCTGGAAAGTTAGAAAGAATTACGATATCGCCAACTGCGTTCACCCATCGATATGGAACAGAAATATCAACACTGCCCTCTACAAGTGAAGGATTGGTATTTGTAACAAGTAAACTACTGACTTTTTTCTCATCAGTATCTAAAAAAACATTACGAACATGACCTACATATATTCCTTCGCGAGTATAAACAGGTAGTTTCAGAAAAGTTGTAACCTCCTCAGCTTTATCCTTGCTCTCTTTTTCCATCATGTAAACAAAATACATTTTCCTATATTAAAATGTGATGGTTTGAATAATAGAATCATTTTTGAGCTAGAACTAATTATCCATTTTAATGCCCTCCATTAACTCTAAAAAAAGAGATGAAATATTAAAAGAACTGAAT
>JAEOTF010000009.1 GCA_016840025.1 Candidatus Hodarchaeota archaeon | reverse complement strand
TGTTGTAAGGCGATTGAGTCCACTTCTTTCAAAAACGCGAAGTCCCTTTTGTAGTCCTTTTCGGTCTTATACGGATAACTCTTAAGGGGTTCCCGCTCCTCTTTATATTTTTCATAGACTTCTTGCCGTTCTGCTAACATTGAATTGTAGATGAACCGACAACACCCAAACGTTTTATTTAAAAGAGTGCGCTGGGCTTTGCTCGGATAAATGCGGAATTTAAAGGCCTTTCGGATAAGCACAGCAAGGGCAATCCTGAGTGAAATCGCCTCACCAGAATTTCGTCGGCATGCTCTATAAGAAAATGCATGAGTCGCCTAGAAGTGAAACCGGTGTTATTGGGCGTTTTACTCGTTCCTTCGTTTCCTTTTCGCGCATATAGGTAGGTTTATGCCTGAGGGTAAGAAAGATAGGATTTAACTAATGCACTTCAGCCATCCCTTAAAAGGAATGGTTTTCGCGCTTCTCTTCATCAGTGCTCCTTCTAGAAGTTGAATTTAAGGCCACATCTAGAGCACGTTGAACATAATCTTCTTCTTCTAAAACAAGTTTACCAATTCTATTTGTATGGCTTTCCAGTTCATCTTGAGTAATCCCCCTTTCAGTAATAATATTAATGGATAGATATTCCTGAATTATAGGTATTTTCTCAAGAAGACGCGCCATCAACGTTCTTGGGAATATCAAGATCAAGCAATGAAGTCTTCCTCGTTTCAAACGGGTGGATTCAGGGGCTGGTGCCATCCATGGCCAAATTAAACCCACTAAATTGGGTTGCACAGGTATTTGAAGAGGTCCTTGTAGATTCCTTTCCCTAATACCCAATCCTGCTCGTCTATCGAAGGCACCTACGCTTACTTCTGCCCACATGACTAAATTGAGTAATTGATCATCGGTGAAAAGTTCAATCCAGTTTTTTGTCATTGCCAGTGGCACAGGTCCTCTTTTTTCATCAAATGATGATAGAATCATAGTAACTTGAGTGTCTTCAGTAGAGTGAGGGGTCATGCAACTTCCTCCTTGGGATGTAAGGAAAACCGTTCATCGACATTATCAACCAGCTTTCTGATGTCTTGACTGAATGGGTGATCTGGTTTTGTTAGGACAAAGATTTCTTCATCAGCTGCAATAACATGATCACAATAACAGGGTATCGTAGCTTGTACTGGGTAATTACCAATGCTTTTAACATCGGTTCCCGCTATAAATCTGTTATAAATCAGATAGAAGCTTTTATCCTTAGGAAGCTGTTGATAGATGCCCATCAACATTCGTTTAGTTCCTATTCGATCCAATAAACTGGGTTTCAACACAATAAAAGTGATATCTGCAGCAATTATAGCATTTACACTCCATGGTTCAATCCCAGGAGAAGAATCGAAAACCAAGAGGTCAAATTTATTTTCTTCCTGTAACTTTCTGACTGCGCTCAATAAGGCTCTAAGCATATCAATGTGGTATGTTCCACTTTTTGCAATCATTTTACGAATAACTTGAATCTCGGGTGAAGAGAACGCAATAAAAAAGCGACCTTTTAAGTCATATACAGAAGAAACATCGATAAGAATCTCATCAAGAGTGAAAGTCCCCTTAAAGTAATCATTCAGAAAACATTCTGGCTCATAATTGAACAAAGTTGTCAAAGAAGGAGCACGAAAGTCTAGATCAAACAAGCCCACCTTAAAACCACGTCGAGCGGCCTCAGCAGCAATATTAGCGCTTAGAATTGTTTTTCCTGTTCCTCCCTTGTATGAGTGAAGGACTATTTTTCGCAACTAGACACACTACCGATTAAATTAGGTGTTATTTTCCTTTTCAAAAAGAATTTCGAGAGCAAGATCATGATAAACATTAATTACGTTTGCCCCAGTCTTTGCTGAAGTAAGATACCACTTTTTACATTTAAACAAGTCTGCTACTTCTTTTATCTCTTCATCAGTAACTTGAGGTTCAAGATCAGATTTATTCCCTACGATTGAGAGTGGAATATCTTCACCCACTTCACTCTGAAATTCAGCCTTCCAATGATGTAAATCCTCAAACGTAGAGCGGCGGGTAAGATCAAACAAAATAACGGCGCCGCGAGCGCCCCGATAATAAACAGGACGTAATTTTCCAAAAAAGTCCTGTCCACCTGGATCGACACATAGGAGAGTGACGTAAATTTCTTTTTTAAGGATGATATTTTTTGTGGTAATATCTACTCCCAATGTTGTCTTGTAATCTTCCAGAAATTTGTTATCAGCAAATCGTCTAATTAAGGAGGTTTTTCCTACTGCAGGGGAACCTAATGTAATGATCTTGAAGGCATAATCCCCAAGACGAGATGATGTGGAGGATCTCATTAGCTTAACCAGTTATCTACGTGATTCAGAACGCTGTATATTAAACCATCGACCTACAAAAACGGCAACAGTAAATGCAGGAACAAGAATGATAAAAATTGCCGCAAGAGGTTCATCCAAGAGACTTTCATCGTTATCCGAAATAAAGGGCATAAGTCCATACTCCCCAACTGCAAAAAAGACTATTGCAGATACAATGAAGGCAACAAAGAATGCTGCATAATCAACAGCAGTTTCAAACATTTGTTTGAAGAGAATAACAAAGAATTCTATCCCAAAGTAAGTACCCGGAACAGAAATGAAAATAATCCAGAGAATCAGGGCACTCAGGGCAATACCCTCACTCCAGTCCTGAACAAACATTAAAATACCGATTAAAATGGTTCCAGGAACAGTAAATAAGAGAAAATTAGGAAAATGGCCGAATTTTCGTGTGTTTAACGAAGTTTTCTTCATAATTACACCACGAGATTGGAATTCTTCGAGATAGCAATATGGTTATTGTTTATATTAATTATTATTCTAAAACCATTCTAACTAGTATCGGGGATTAAAAGATTGACATTACCTGATCGCATTCTTCCGCTTATTACCGAGAAATTTCACGCTGAAATAACGAAAGAAACACTTCCAAATGCAGAACTAGAAGCAATAAACGGGTTAATTCCCTTTTTTGCAGGAAGATTACGCAGAGAGGGAATCAAAACCATCAAAGAGTTAGCTAAAGCAGATTTATCGGCCATTATTGCAGAGGGAAATGTGAAAAGTACTCAAGTAAGTTTATGGCAAGCTGCTGCAAGGATTTTGGTTGTTTTCGCAGAGAAAGAGTTTCAGAGAGAGGATCAAGCTGTATCCCAACGTATTTTAATATCCGGACTTGACCAAGCAGGAAAAACGTCTACAATTGAATCTTTGCAAGCTATGAAGACGGTTGGTGATACACGGCCAACTCTTGGAGCATCTCTTGAACAATATGAGTTTATTGGAGCCAATTTAAACATCTGGGATCTTGGGGGGCAAAGACAATTCCATGATCTCTATTTTAATGATCCTAAGTCGTTTTTTGCGCGAACAATGGTTCTAATATATTTAATAGATGTGCAAAAACAGAGTCGTCTTCCTGAAAGTTTCAGTTATTTTGCTAAAATTCTTGCGACATTGAAGGTACTGGGTGAAAAACCATTTATTAGTATTCATTTGCATAAGATGGATGAGGAGTACACCGATACTGCTAAAAAAGAGATGGAAAGCACGGCATCTTTTGTAACTATTAAAATTAAGGAAATTCTGAAAGAGTATGAGTATACTGAACATGAGTTCTTTAAAACGTCTATCTTTTCCATTTTTTCGCTAGTTAAGGCTTTTTCTACCATTCTTTCGAGAGTTAGTCCTGTTCAGCTAGTTTTGAATGATACATTACAGTTCTATAGCGATAAACCTGAACTTCAAGGAATTAGTGGTGCATTCCTAATTTCATCAAAGGGGTTACCGGTCGCCGAATACATCCGAATGGGTATTAAAGAAAAGGAAAAAATCTACGCCAGAATTTTTGAAGAAGTAACCGAGCATGCTGCCCTAATTCGTAACCCCCGCAGCCCCGATTATGAACCCTTTGCAGAGTTACCTCATACCTATGCAGTTTGGGTGCCTGATGCCTTCATGTATATAATCTTCTCTCCATTACAGACTTCAAAAAGCGATTTATATTTAGCAACGGTTACAGGAAATCTTCGTGCAATTGAAGAACCTTTACTCTCAGATTTACAGGAACATATAGCGCCTTGGATTGATAACTTTTTTGTAGATATTTCATAAATGAAATAGTAAAATATGGGTAAAATAGGTTTCTAACTTATTGAAGTGAATGATTAAAGAGTTTGCTATTCTATCAAACGGAGCAAATAACAAAATATAGTGCAAAAGTTGATTATTGAGATGTGGCACTTTTTTAAGGCATTTTTATAAAACTAAACCACTATTTGTTAATCCCTGGCACATGTAATTGCGAAAATGAGCCCTTTTTTCTCACTCTATGTTAAAAAAGTATTGAAACAATTTTTTATGGCAGAAAATAAGGAAATCACTGCTGAGGAAAAAAAATTGAGAGAAATCGTGTTCTAAATCATAAATCACTTCAGAAAAGGAAAGAAAAAACGATGTAATATTATACAAAATTTGAAATATGAGTGTTATGTACTTGTTGAAATAATTCAAATGCGGAAAATACGCGAAAATAGGGCGATTATATGTCGGAATTAACAGAAACAGAGAAAGAAAAGGCAAAAAAGTATTATCCTTTGCCTGAATTGGCTAAAAACTCTAGAATAAAATCTATGGACGATTATTTTGCAAAATGGAAGAAATCTGTTGAAAATCCTGAAGAATTCTGGGCTGAAGAAGCTAAAAAGATCGATTGGATTACCCCTTATGAAAAAGTCTGGCAACCACCAACGGGTGATTATGATGACTTTGTAGGCAAATGGTTTGTTGGAGGGAAACTCAATACCTCGGCTAACTGTCTTGATCGGTGGGTTGAGAAAGGATATGGTGATGAAATCGCTTTAATCTGGATGGGGGAAGATGATACCATCAAGAAATACACTTACAAGGCCTTATTAGATGAAGTAAGTAAGGCTGCCAATGCTTTTAAAGCTTTGGGAGTTAAAAAAGGCGATAGGGTCTGTATTTGGCTACCAATGATCGACGCGCTCGCCATTGTTATGCTTGCATGCGCTCGTATCGGAGCGATTCATTCCATTGTATTTGGTGGGTTCTCAGCGGCTTCGGTCAAGGATCGAATCGATGACTCCGATTGTAAAATCCTAGTTGTTTCCGATGAAGTTAGACGAGCAGGTAGAAACCGACCTATGAAAGATAATCTGAAAGGGATTATTGAAACCTGCCAATCAATTGAAAAAGTCGCGGTTATCAAGCTTACGGGTGGAAAGGTCTATGAATATGAAAAAGACGTAGATTTCTTGGCATTGATGGAAGAGCAATCCACCGAATGTGAACCGGAAGTCTTGGATGCTGAAGATCCGCTCTTCATTCTTTACACAAGTGGAACCACTGGAAAGCCCAAGGGTGTTGTACACACCCAGGCAGGATATCTAGTATTTGGAGTGTCCACTAACTATTATGTATGGGATTATTCCTGTTTGCTCGATTTGAAGGACGCAACACCCGCGACGCGGGATGTATGGTATTGTACGGCGGATATCGGGTGGATCACGGGCCACACGCAGATAATATATGCCCCGATGGCCTTGGGGGCGATAACGGTGATGTACGAAGGTGTCCCCACCTACCCCCACACCGGGCGCTTCTGGGAGCTCTGCCAACAGCTCGGGGTCACCCATTTCTATACTGCACCGACTGCTATTCGCGCCCTCATGAAATTTGGCGATGCTGAGGTCACCAAATGGGATCTCTCGAAGTTGAAAATGCTCGGCACCGTCGGCGAGGTTTGTAACTGGCCCGAGTGGCGCTGGTATTGGACGGTGGTCGGCGCGGGCTCCACCGGGGACCGGCCCGTCGGTCGACCCATTGTTGATAGTTACTGGCAGACCGAGACCGGCTCCTACATGATGGTCAATCTCGGCGCCATCACGCCCATGAAGCCCGGCTCCTGCACCTTCCCCTTCTTCGGGGTCAATCCGGTCTTATTGGACGAGGACGGCAATCACGTCACCGAGCCCCACACCCAAGCCTATTTTGCCTACGACCGCCCCTGGCCTGGTCTCATGCGCACCGTCTGGGGCGATCATCCCCGCTTCGTGAATACCTACCTCGCCCAATTCAAGGGGCATTACTTCACCGGGGACTATGCATTGGTCGACGATGAAGGCTACTTCTTCATCCTCGGTCGGTCCGACGATGTGATCAAGGTCTCAGGTCATCGCCTCGGCTCCGCGGAGATTGAAGCAGCCATCAACTCCCATCCCCAGGTGGCTGAAAGTGCGGTTATCCCCTTCCCCCATCCCCTCAAAGGCTCAACGGTCTTTGCCTATGTCTCCCTCATGACAGGCGTGGATCAGAATGAGGACTTGAAAAAAGACATTCAAAAACACGTCCGTACCGTGGCTGGTCCCGCGGTCTACCCTGAAGTGATTATGTTTGCGGACGCGGTGCCCAAAACCCGGTCGGGTAAGATTATGCGCCGGATCCTCCGCGCGGTGGCCCTGCAGCAGGATATCGGGAATACCATGACCCTCGCCAACCCCGAGGTCGTGGAGGACTTGATCGAAGAACGGAAGAAATTGGGTGAGATCAAGTTCTAAGGTAACCTTTTTAGAAAAGTTCGATTAAAAACGGGGGATTTTTCTTTTTTTGGGGCGGATAAGGGAAGCTGTACTCACTCTGAAAACCGTCGGCGGTGAATTAATGTGACATTAATAGCCACCAAGATGAAACTGAAAGGATAGACGAGGAGCCATATACCGATCAGCACGAATATGTCCGTGATTTGGAACAGGGTGCTTTTAATTTTTTTAAGTTTCCTTCTTGATAACACGATCTCTGGTTTCCATTCACCCAAAACTCCTTTCTAACAACTTCTTTAGCCGTTCCCCAAAACTCAGAAAAACTTGGACATTCCC
>JAEOTF010000207.1 GCA_016840025.1 Candidatus Hodarchaeota archaeon | reverse complement strand
TCTTATCGGAATTTCGCTATTATTTCTTTCTATTGGAAAAGAGTATGTGTTTATTATCCCCTCTTTTGCTGTTATAATTTCTTTCACTTTGTATCCCGTATTTATTGCGCTTATTCTTGCACTTTATTTGAATCCAAAAGTTAGTGAACTACGTTTTATTGAAGATTATTATAAGGACTTTAGTAACATTGCTAATTCTTATATAGATGATTTTGCCAGTGAATTGGGTTTAGCAGGTTTTGATATCCTTTTTGCATTCATAGCAGTTTTTGGAGTTGCGGTTATCCTCTCCAAAAAGGTGGGAGAACGGATTATAAGTGAAGAGACATCACCTGGGAGAACGGTATTAACATATTTGTTAATTTCAATTATTTCTATTATTCTCGGTCCTCTTGTTGTTATTGGAATTTTTAAAGGTCTTGTTGGTGTAGGTGAAGGGCTTCCTAAATTATACAAGAATTTTCCTCGAGAACTCCCTCTAGAAAAATTTAAAGAGGTTTTAATATCAGAACGAATTGATTTTGTTAGGATATTATTCAATACAGTTTTCTGGACAGGTGTATGCGTTTTTTTCCATGTAGCGTTAGGTATTGGACTTGCTTTAGTTCTCAATAGAGAATTTAAAGGAAGGACAATTTTTCGTTCTGTTTTTATCCTCCCTTGGGCTATTCCTTCATACATTTCAGCTCTAGTTTGGCGTAATTTCATCTATCATAATGAAAAAGGTATTCTTGGAAAAGGTGGTACAGAGTTTGTGGATCAGTCATTTCGGTTCACATTACTTGACTTACTTCTAATTATTATGATAATCGTTCTTTTAATATATATAGCAAGTCGGAGCTCAATAATAACCAGCATCACACTAGTTGGGATTGGTTTCGTTGGAATAATTGCTATGATCATGATTTTGACTAGTGACCTCATTGGTGTGGTTGATTGGACACTTATCTGGTATTCTCCACTCAAGGACCTAATAGTAAATCTAGATATTTTGGGATTAGACGAGTTTGACATCATCTACATAAAAAAATTTAGTGCTAATATTTGGGTGACTACAAGAATCAAAATTCTGGGAGTTGATTTCCTGATGATGACCTTTGCAGCAATCTTGACGAATATTTGGTTAGGCGTGCCTTTTATGATGCTTAGTTTCCTCGCTGCTTTACAAAGCATTCCTCAAGATTTATATGACGCTGCCAAGATCGATGGGGCAAATAGTATGACTAGATTCTGGAATGTTACCTGGCCCCTACTCAAACCAACATTGATGACTGTATCTTTGCTTGGAATTATCTGGACATTTAATCTATTCACAGTTTTCTATATTTTATCACAGAATCAACAAGGGTTACCCGAACGTACTGTCTACGACATCTTTGTCACATTTATCTATGATGAATTTGACAATACGCGATATGCACAGGCCTCAGCATTATCATTTTCGGTATTCATTATGCTAATTGGCTTTAGTATAGTCTATCGCAGAATTCTAAGAGCTGAACAAATATTGGAGGAGTAACAATATGAATTCCAAAAAATTTGAAATGTTAGGTGTTTTTTGCACCGTTTTAGGGTTCACAATATTTGGATTGGGATTTTGGGATACAATGACGATTCTTTGGAGCCGACAGGTTTATTCGATTGGAAAGTGGAGAAATAGTCTCCCAATTTATGCCAAAGAATCTGTTGAATCTCTCTCCTCTAAACTTGATGAGTATTTTCTACAGTATCATTTGGGTATTGCAATCCTAGTCATAGGATTAATAATCTTTCTTATCGCAGTTTTCTTTTCTGATAAAGAGGATTTCTCTCTGAACACCCTAATAATTAGTGGGATTATCACAGGGTTGTCATGTATCATTGGATTCTGGACATATGAGACCATTGACCAAGAACCGGTTCGGTGGTTTAAAAACACCTCTTCCCTGTCAGATTTAGCAGATACGTGGAAAACTAGTGCTTTATTAACGTTGATAGTTTTTGGTTTATTGTTGCTTGTGATAATAATTATTGGTATTCACAAGCACTTACAAATCAAAACCGAAAGGGAAAAATTACAGCTCGCTAAAGAAGAAGATACAAGACCTTTGGTGGAAAGAGCCCTATCAATAATGCCATTCTACTTAATTCTAGCAATATACTTACTTTTTACGTTAGCCCCAGTTTTCATAACTATTTTAGTTTCTATCTCCACAAGTTATGGCATCAACCAAGGGGATTATGCTACAAAGCCAATAGAGTCTTTTGTCCTTAATTATTCTAGTGTGCTTTTTGCAAGATCAGTAGCAGAACCAGCCTTCACGTCAGCTTTTATGAATAGTTTAATTCTTGGATTAGGAACAGCAGGCTTAGGCATTGGAGTATCAATAACTGGCGGATACGCACTCGCTAGATTCAAATTTAGAGGGAATAAACTAGCAACTTTTGTGATTCTTTCAACTCAAATGTTTCCTGGTTTAATTCTCCTAATCCCTCAGTACTTAATCTGGAAAGAGCTTAAATTATTGAATAGAGAGCCTTTCACGTTTAATTTCGCTGGATTTTCCTTAGATACTGACATTTCTGTTGTTGTTATTGGCGTACTTATCGCTTATGCCAGCGGTTCTGTTGCTTACTGTACTTGGATGTTAAAAGGGTATTTTGAAACAATTCCAGAAGAAATGGAAGAAGCAGCCTTAATTGATGGCTGTGATTGGTTTGGTGCTTTTTGGCGTATTGCAGTACCTCTGGCAAGACCAGGTATGGTCGCTGTTGCATTATTCACGTTTATTACTGCTTGGAACGAGTTCATTTTAGCACGAACCTTTATTCGTGAAGGAGAACCCCAAGCAACTCTTCCATTGTTACTATATAATTATCAAGACCTAGGAGCTCCAGATGTTCCGGTATATTTTGCATTGCTCGCGCCATACGCGATTCTCATCGCTGCGCCTATTGTTATTATGTTTATGCTACTACAGAAACAATTAGCTGCTGGAGCTACAGCAGGTGGTGTCAAATAAATATTAAAAGGTGATTATTATGGTAACTGTCACATTTAGAGATATAATTAAACAATTTGGTGAAATGAAAGCTGTAGATGACTTTAATCTAGAGATACAGGATGAAGAATTCCTAGTTCTTGTAGGACCTAGTGGATGTGGTAAAACTACAAGTTTACGCATGCTAGCAGGACTTGAAACTATTACGAGCGGAGATATCCTTATCGGAGACACGATTGTTAATGAAATGGACCCAAAAGATCGGGATCTGTCAATGGTATTTCAAAGTTATGCACTTTATCCACATCTTACTGTGTATGACAACCTCGCCTTTGGTTTGAGAAATAAACGTGCTGGTGACCATAATACTAAAATTGCGAGAATTATACTGACATCATTATCTGTGATAGTATATTTCTTATTCCTGCTTCCAGCTCTCATAGGAACTCTAGTATCAACTTCAGGCTATATACCCATGTTTTTTATGTCCTTAACCATTGCACTCTTCACCTTAACGCTCCTTTTTGAAAGTTTTCGAAAGGGAATTAGACAAACTCTATTAGACGTATTTTCTTTTATCCCACAAGTCAAAGAATTTAAAGAAGGAGAGATTGAAATTGGAGAGAAGGTTGTTGAAACAGCTCATCTCTTAGAAATCGAGGATCAACTAAATAAGAAACCAAGACAGCTTTCAGGAGGACAACGTCAACGAGTTGCTGTAGGGAGAGCCATAATTCGGAATCCACAAGTATTTCTTATGGATGAACCCCTCTCAAATTTGGATGCGAAACTTCGTGCGACAATGAGAGCAGAACTTGCAAGATTACAACGAAAACTTAAGATTACTACAATTTATGTCACCCATGATCAGATAGAAGCCATGACGTTAGCAGATCGAGTGTGTATCATGAACAAAGGACTTATTCAGCAAGTTGGTACTCCTGATGAAGTCTACTATCAACCCGTGAATGCTTTTGTCGCAGGTTTCATTGGATCTCCACCAATGAATTTCTTACAAGGAAGAATTGTTAAAGGTAATTTCACTTCAGACCCTATTAATTGGCAAATTCCTGAAAGGTATGCTTCCCTGAAAAACAAACAAAATGAAGAAATCAAGTTAGGTATTCGTCCTGAAAATATTCGTTTATCTCATAAACCTCAAGACAACAGTATAAAGGCTACTGTAGGAGTTATCGAACCCATTGGCGCTGAAACATTCCTTTTTGCCGATATCACGGAAAAGAGAACGTTAACACTCCGTTTAGAAGGCATAGTGAACTTTAAAGTTGGAGAAGAGATATACTTGCTATTTGATGAAACTCAGGTTCACTTTTTTGATCCTGTTAGTGAAGAACGTTTAAATCCTCAGTTGGAAGCTTGATCATAATTATTTAAGAGTATTTAATGCACTTAATACTATGGTTATTGAATAACAGTGATTTGACTTAAATTATGTTGTACTAAGTTGTAGTGTGTGCTCCACTTGATAGGTTTTATGGGGTTGAATAACTGCCTCATAAACCCAATTATGTCGATGAGCAAACATAGTAGGCGTTAAATCAAGTTGAGTAGGGGATTTATTACTCGATATTTTCATTGTTGTGCCTGTTAAATTATTACGTATGATTGTATGACTTGGAAAACAGCTTAACCTGAATCCAATCATTATCCTGAAGAATCGTAAACAGCTTCCGCAAATTCCTGTGTGCTTTTTGATATGTTAATCCTCTTCCTAATTGCCAGAATCCCGATGCTTCCATATCTTGAGCATAACAGAATACATGAGAAGATTCACGATCTGAATCAATATGGTATTCAAGAAATTTTGTTAATTCATTCTCTTTACCAGTCCAAATCACAGAATCGACATATCTGAGTAATTCTTGATTATCGGGGAAAAGATACAATCCTTTTTTTCCAGTTGGAGTAACAATTTTTTTCAGCCATACACGATTCGTAGAGCATTTATTAATACTTCGAGCGAGAATAGTGTTCTCAACCAAAGTATATTCATAAAAATTACTTATTATTAGCTCTGCAAACTCATCTTTCCAAACACGTTCGGGATTCCAAAATCCTTTTGGTTTCCATCCTTCAAATATTGTTTCAAGCACCTCACGATTCCATTTGACATGATTGTGATTATCCCAATCAGAACATGCGTACATTACATTCTGAGCATAACTAGACCCCAACAACTCGAACTGTCCTGTGTTCATACCTTCATTAAGTATTTCTAGAGTACGCGGATATTCCCATGTGATCATCTGTAAAAGAGGAGCAGCATAGTGGAGATTTATAGGTAAATCGGGATATTCCAGCATAATTTCGGGAAGAGGACCATAGCAAGAATGATAAGCAGGTTCAAATGAAGGAGAAAAAGGCATATTAGCATGAAACAATAAACCAAGGTAAATAGGGATTCTAATCACCGACTTCAATCATTAACTTGTATTATTCACTCACTTTATTGATTTAACTTTTTATAAATCGCATTTAACTGGTCTTTGCTAATAAAATCGGAGGAGGAAGCTTTAATTGTACAGGTGTGTCTCGCACAAATTTGTCCACGTAAAATAGCATTTTCTAAATTATAGCCATCTAAGCAGTAACTTGAGAGAAAACCAACCACTAATGAGTCACCAGCCCCATTAGTATCTATCACTGGGGTGGTCATTTTTACCGGGGGATAAAAATGGATATCATCCTCTACAGCTAATGCACAGCCTTGTGCACCCATTCCTACTACAATTATCCGCTCTGAATTAGATTTTTGGAAAACTTTGATTAAAGGAGTAGGGTCGGGGTAGTTGACACAAGAAAAAAATAAAATATCCGCGTAGTCAACGTAATCTTTCCTATATTCATCATTAATGTCAACAACGTCTTGTATATCACATGAGATAGTGACTCCGAGTTCTTTGGCAATAGGTAAGAGGTAACGCGTCCAATTTACTATATTAACATGTATCAATTTGGTTTGGGATATGATCTCCCTACAAAGCTCTAGATTTGGTTTAACATACATGGAACCCTTACCATCATAGAAATTTTTACGCCTTCCATCCTGATACATGAAGTTGACACTTCTCTTGGTTCCATATGGATCAACAAAAAGTGCTGTCATATCTATCCCATCATGATTGAACTCTCTACGAATAAACTCCCCATTATGATCAGTACCAGCATAACCGATAAAACTGGTTTTAAGGCCTAATTGGGCGAAAAGACGGCTGGAATAACCGCCAGCACCGCCAACATAATCCAAATTTTCCGTAAAATTAGCTTCTACTGAAAAATCAATATCTTTACTCACCAGATAAATGTTAGTATCAACACCAACTGCTCCAATAACCACAACATCGAATTTCGGGGGATTTAAAGGCATAATTTTCCCTCAAGTGTCTATTCAATGAATTCTATACGCTTCTTAATATATCAGGGTAATTTCACATCATTTTGAACATTTATATTTTCTTTTACTATTTTTCTTTTGGTATATGGAAAAAGGTAGGAGAAAAAACCCAGGTATCTGGGATGTTAGAGAATTAATAGAGCCGAGACCGTTTTCGATAAAGGATGAGAACAATCATGGCGACAATCCCACTTAAAATAAGCGATGTCCAACGAGCTTCTTCTTCTTTTGATAGACTTGACGGAACAATAGATTCAGAGGTAGTTACCAGTGAAGTTGTACCTGTTGAATCTGATGGAGTTGTGCATGTTATATCTGGTGATGTTGTAGTTGCAGAGCTATATGGAAACGCAGAAGATGAACTTACTAAACTTAATGAAATGTTAAACTGGAGATAATCTTCAGTTGAAACGCTTCCATAATTAAATAGAACCATTTCCTCAAAAAGGTGGCGAGAATCATTTTGAATGGTTACCGCCTCGGGAGAAGAAAATATTATAGAAGTATTTGAGGCTTGATTGCCAACTCCGCTAATTTGATTTGACATGTCCCTTTCGAGTATGACATGCTCGAACCCATGAACTAATAAATTTGTGTTATTGACAGAGAAACCGCATCCAACAATAAAGTCTTTAGGTGATGGCGTCCTAGATAAAACTTCATATTGAGCAGTTAAATTAGCAGAATCAGATGATTCAAGGGAAAATGTCTTTTTAATGTCAGCATAGTCGGCTTTTTTGATTTCAAACCTTAAAGAATTATCAGTCTCTATATAAACATCATAATTCATATTCCCAAGGATATGATCACGTGGGGTTTCTAGAAACTCTACAAAGGCTTTGTAACGCATATAAAATACTTTATCAGAACGACCCCAGAAATCCGAAGCATCACCGGGTATATTATTGAACTGTTGATAATAATGAGTATAGGAAGTAGGAGCATCATTTGCAATAATTATTAGACCGTTTTCTATATCAAACCAATTGATTAACCGACCACCACGCCTGGTAAATACAAATCGACTAATAGCGTTCTGAAGAATGTATTCTGTGTTTACACTTCCGTCAAGGTCAATATCCTGGGTAAGTAGTTCTACCGAAGAAGAGGGATCCAGGGCATATTCAGCAGCTCGAGCAGCATGGAGAACGGTCTTTACACGATGATACCACCAGAATTTGCAGCCCCAACAGCCAAACTCGAACTGATTCGCAGCATACACATACTCAGCGTAGTGATAAAGACTTCTCGCTGCAGAAACATTTTGACCCAGTTGTTCTTGGGAGGAGATTTTACGATTGATAGATGCCAGAGTATCACGAGCTATAGCAAAGGATTGGCGATAGGACGCTAAATCACTGTCAGTGTCTTGCCAGGTCTTCCAATCATCCCAACCAGAGTTTTGGGCAGCTTCGAACATCCAAACAGCTTCCCCGAATGGAATCGTATCATGGTGTTCGAACGAATAAGAACGAGCCTTAAGATCGTCTAATATTTCAGAAGGCGTACGGACAGCAAGCCACGAGGAATCGCCTTCTAAAGCAGATAAAAATGAATCAAGGCGGAAAAGGACGTTCTCAAGTGAGTCAGCCCACCCAGAACGACCTTCCTCTTGCCATAGACCCCAAGCTTCCATGTCTTGTGCATACACAATCGCATACTCATCCTTAGTGTCCTCATTGTAAAGATCAGTACAGAGAGAAAGAAAATTAGCGATTGCTGTATCCATATGAGAATTTGGGTCAGGATCACCCGAGGGGGCAGCAATAGCATCAACATCGGCGATTACCGCCTTATCATCATTGAAAATATACAATGGATCTTCCTGTGGACCCGTCGTGCGTACAATATAAGGGGAGCTGCTGGAAACCTGACCAATGATGTGGTCTTCAATGAAAGTATACTCATAACTGCCATTCTTGATAATGGGGAAGATAATCTCAGGATCCCACACGCGCTCGGGATTCCAGAATCCAGTAGGGGAAACACCTAATTGTGCCTGAATGACTTCACGGTGAAGACGGAGTTGGATATCATTATCAAAAAACGCGCTTGTATAATTAGTACTACCAGGCTCCACATGACTATACATTACATTTTGGCTATAAGTTGATCCCAAAATCTCAAATTGACCAGAGGTAATTCCCTGTCTGATTAAATCCAACGTATCTCTTTGATAGTAACTGAGAACGCTGAGGAGTGTTCCTGAAACATGGAGCGTGACATGTATAGATGGATGTTCCAAAAGAGTCTCCAGAACACCGCGGTAACAGAGGTCATTAGCCACATCCCCATAAGGAACTAATGCTTGATTAGCATGAAGAACAAAGACAAAATTTATCTTTCCAGTTTGACTTGAAATAGGAGAAATATTGGTAAAAATACTGGATAGAAATGCTAACAGAATTAGTGAGCAAAATAATCTTTTCTGAGAAAACATAACCAGCGATTGATTAGCATAATTAAAAAACTTTCATTAAAAGCTCGCACAAACTGGGCTCCAAAAATCTGAAATAGAAAGAATACAGTAGAAGCAATACCCATAAAGAAGATTAAAGGTTACATAATTCGGAGTAAGCTATATCCCACAATGTAATCTCCTGTTCTCCCTCAGAAAGATCACTTTTTAAAAAAATGACGCCTTGCTGTCGTAAAAACTCTAGATCATCCTCAAGGTTGAACTGACTACCTTGAAGTTGTCTCTCTTCACAGATATGATCAAAATTTTTTGCCACTGAATTCAAGGAGACATAAGCGGTGCCTTGGGCTTGTAATTCTTGTGAAATCGCGAAAACTAAAGCACGCTGCGCTGCTGTCAAATATTCAAAGATTTCAAAGTCAATTCCAGGAGTTAACGTCCCTACCGCTGCCCGTACATGCTCGGGATAGATTTTGGGATTCCCTTCAGTATCTGCTTTTTTACCAGCTCGCCAAAGAAGCTCCATAGCATAGCGAGCATCACGCTGCTGAAAGGCAACCTCGCTGATGAGATCCAAAGCATCCGTTGTTAAAGTTTCTCGCCTCAGTGCTGAATCTGCACGGTCTTGTATAATATCCCGCAGATGTTTGCGGTGATAGGGATGAAGGTGGATGTGAGTTTTTTGAAGAGAAGACTGTATTGATGAATCAAGGGAATTCAAGAAAGAAAGATTACGGGTGACAAGGATCAGAGAGAGAGGTTTAAGGTCATGTGTAGACTCTTCCCCGTATCGTAGCAAATCATAGAGGAGATCAGTTCCTTTCGGTAGCTGGAGAAGAAAGTCAACCTCGTCTAATGCTAGCAAAAGAGATTGTTCCAGACCCCTTAATGAAGAAAGCAAGGAATCAATGATTTCTCCAATCGAGAATCCTCGATGAGGAAAAGAAGTGTGAAAACGTTTCATGATTTGAAGAACAATCTGATAGGGAGAGGACTGACGCCGACAGTTTACATGGAGAAAAAAGAAAGAATGAGGATTCTTCAATTTCTGTCGAGCAAGAGTTTCAAAGTCCTGACCGAACCTTCGTGTTAGTGCTGTCTTTCCGCAGCCTACTGGACCCGAAATGATCACTCGTTGATTGATGCTTTGGGGTTGTTCAATCATATGACGGAAATAATTGCCTAATTGACGGAATTCCCGATCCCGGTGATGTAAGGCTTTCGGAACATAATCAAATGATAATTTTGATTCATCGCGAAAGACAGTGGGTGCACTAATGACATCCTGGAGGATGTCCAAACCTGTGTGATTCTTTTTTGAAGCTTCTTGTCCGCCTGTCAATTTCTCTCACTCAAATTGATAAAAGACTCATAGTAGATTAAGGAGAAGAGGTAAAAAGGAATACTATGAGAGAGTGATCGCTGAAAATGAACTATCAGGTAGGGAAGAGATAGCCCCGTCAAAATAGAAAGGGAAAAAAAAGTCAATTTTTGCCGAAAGGAGAAGTGATGAAAGAAGCATAAATAAGTCAGGAATCTTGAAAGAACCTTTACACTCGTAGGAAAAACCTAAAAAAATGAATTGTCATTTGATTTTAACACAGCAATGTAATCTCCGATGTCGATATTGCGGTGGAAGCATCGAGTCTAATTTAAATCCTCAAGATATCACCTACATGATTAAAGTGGGATAAGAAGAAAAGAAGAAAAGAATGGGCTAGATTTGGAATAAATTCATGGTCGGAGTTACTGGATACAGCACTGGGAAAAAAACATTAAGAATTTTTGTCAATATAATTATCAAATGCTTTATTTCAAAGAACTAAGCTACATAGGGTCAGAGAATCCCCACTTTCCCACCTCCTCTCTCAAGATTAAAAATCCTATTTTTTAGAAAATATATTTACTTTTGTGTAAAAATTATTCAATTTATAAATTACATTTTACAGTTCGACATCTCGTAGGTGAGGTGTGAAGAATAAAAACTTCGGTTGAGGAGCTAATGGGACAAAAAAAAGTATATTACCAACAATTAAACTATACTTCAGAAATTAATTGTTGTGAGATATACCTTGAGTGGAAAATTCTTAAAACAAAACAGAATTCAACATAACCAATTAATGCGGAGTGACATAATATAGAACGAATCGAACGTTATTTAGACAAAATCAAACATTTCCAACTACTATCTCCCTATTTTTCAGAATGGATGCAAGAAGAAGAGGCAAAAACCAATCTTAAAACATTATTAGCAATTTACAAAGCAATTCAAGAAGTTGTGGAAGTATGCCTGGATCTTCTTGCTATGATGTTAAAAGACAATGATATTCCTCCGAAAGATGATTACTATAATATAGATCTCGCCTTAAAACATAATCTGATTTCTAAATCTGATAATGCGGTTTTAAAGAAAGCGAATGGACTTAGGAATCGTGTAATTCATGAATATAATGGAATCGATGTTGATATTGCATTTGAAAGTATTGAAGAACTTCTCCCTGATTTAGAAGAGTATTTGGATCGTGTTAAAAGTTGGAGCATGGAATTTTTCAAGAAGTGAAAGAGGATATTGAAAAACTTAAACTAATTATGGAAGTTCATTCTATCCTAGTTTTTGGATCCCATGCAAAAGGGGAAAGCACATGGCGTAGTGATGTCGATGTTTGCATTGTAGTGCCTGAAGTGGGAAAGAAAAGTAAGATATTGGGGAAAATATGGGAGATTGTAGGGGGAAAATATGATTTGTGGTTATTTGAAGAACTGCCACTTTACATGAAAATTGAAATCATCAAAAACCATCAAATCTTACACAGTAAAGATATACCAGAGCTTTTTGAATATTTTTATCAATTTAGAAGACGCTGGTTATATGAGGGGCAACGATTAAAAAAGTTAATTGCTTATATATAGCGGAATCATTATAAAACTCTAAAGCAGATGCGGATTCATAATATGAAATCTTTAAAGTGAGAGGATATGACTGAAAATATCAAATTTGGCTTATATATGCCTAATTTTGGAGAATATTTTGGAAATGCACGGATAATGGCGGAGTTGGCTGCTGATGCAGAAAAAGCAGGATGGGATGGTTTCTTCATTTGAGATCATATTGTCATTGGTGGTGAATCACCACCTCCAGTGGTGGATCCATGGATTGCTCTAACAGCTGTGGCAATGAATACTAAAAAAATTCGGTTTGGAACAACAATTACTCCATTACCTCGTCGCCGACCTTGGAAACTAGCAAAAGAAACTGTAACACTAGATCAATTGTCAGGTGGACGGTTAATATTGAGTGTTGGATTAGGTGCTCCCCAAGATTTTGCAGCTTTCGGAGAAGAAACAGATCCAAAAACAAGAGCGGGAAAATTAGATGAAAGTTTAGATATTCTGACTGGATTGTGGAAGGAAGAAGTTTTTGATTATGTTGGTCAATATTATAAGCTTAACCAAGTGAGATTTTTACCAAAACCAGTTCAGTCACCTCAAATTCCAATTTGGGTTGCAGGGTCATGGCCAATCAAAGCACCTTTTCAACGGGCAGCAAGATGGGATGGGGTTATCCCGCTAGATGCAAGAG
>JAEOTF010000206.1 GCA_016840025.1 Candidatus Hodarchaeota archaeon | reverse complement strand
CAGTGGCTGAGGGAGTTTTGCGACTTTAATTTTCTGTTGAGTAGCATAATAATCATATCTGACAGAATGATGAGAGATTTCCAGAATGGCACCATTTTTCAATTCCATGGAAACAAAACTCGCTCCTGAAAAGCCATTACGAGGTTGACCTACGCTTCCCGGGTTAATAGCATAGAAATTTCTACTACCTTGGGGGGTTAAGCTAATTAAATGTGGTATATGAGTATGGCCCGTCAGTAAAACCTGGGCTTCCATTTTGACCAGGAATTCAACAACTTTGGGCTTGTTCTCCCGAATCTCGTGTTCATAAAAATAGCCCGAGACCACTTCTGTCGCAGCTCGATCGATTATAGGAGGTCTACCATGCATTAACACAAAGAAAATCTTTTCCAGTTCTATGACTTTATAATAATCCTGGACAAGATATTCGGCATTTTTGGGATCGATATTTTTGATTGTCCAGCCTATAGCTTCCAAAGCATCAAAAAACTTCAAGTTCATGAAGGCTTGAGTCAAAGCGCTCATAAAATCAGGGGTAAACTTATGCGAATAGATCCCTCCTGCAACCGATACATCGTGATTACCCATAATACCGATAGTTTGCTTCGACCTTCTTCGAAGAGCTTCAATTACTTCATTGGGATTGGCGTTATAACCAACAATATCGCCTAGACAAAGAATTTTATCAACTTTTAATGTGTCGATTTTCTTTAAGACAGCATTTAATGCTTCAATGTTAGAGTGGAGATCGGATATAATTGCAATTCGCGATGTTATAGCCCCCTACTGAGATTAATAGGATGCAAATCCGGACTGGTCGATAACTGGGCAAATATTTCATGATCATGTTTTTTCTGAATACACTAGATTAGATTTTTTCCATCTTTATAATAAATTTTGAATTAATAATTTCGACCTTCCACAAGCGTTTTGGAATCCATGGAAATTCTTCTTGATGCTCGATAAATCGATCGTTTGAGATAATTGGCGCATTTAGTCTTTGAGCTAATAACAAAATCTCGAGGTCGTCATCGGTTCCGCTTTCAGCTTCAATTATAGCCCCTTCTCTTATCCAACGGGTTAATTTGGCGGGGTCATCAATGATATACTTTAATCGTGAAGAAATAACAATTTTAGGGGAATATTCCTTAGTAATAAGCAGTTTATAGATTCCTTCAATGTTTGAAAAGCTGGGAGTCCCATTTTTTGACAAATAAGCGATATTAGAACCATCAACTACCACTGCACGCTTAGAACTATCTTTAGACTTAACATGCCTATTTCTCTGCCGAGTAAGAGAACTACTAAATGCTTCAGGATGACGAAGACTCATATGGGCTTCAAACTTATTTTCGGGAATTGACCTCGAGCATAACGGGCATTTTATTGAAGACATTATTTGATTTCAACTTCTTCTGCTTTGTATTTCAATTATTAGACAAAAGTTGGAATCACCAATTCATCTATTAAACCCCGCTGAAGACATTCTTTAGCATCTTCCGTACTTTGTACAATGGGAGAGCCATGAAGATTCAGGGAAGTATTCACTAATATACCTAAATCCCATCTTTGTTTGATTTCAAGGAGAATCTCTCGAAATAGCGGATCATCATTTGACCCAACTGTTTGGGGGCGTGAAGTTCCATCTAAATGAATTATGACAGGAGATGTACTCTTCATTTTCTCAGTAGCATCAAAACAGATAGTCATGAATGGTGATCTTTCGTGATTATGAAGAAGATCTGACCCATCTTCTTCTAATAAAGCAGGGGCTAGGGGCTGAAACAAATGTCGTCCCTTTCTTCTATTGATTTCATCCTTAATCTGCATGTTAAATGGTAGGGCGATAAGACTACGATGGCCTAATGCTCGAGGACCGAACTCTGCCCGTCCATGAACAAGTCCAACGAGTTTTCCTTCTTCTAAGCGATCACATACTTCTTGGACTCTCGTTTTACTCGGAGTCATAGTACCCAGATCAGGGCCAAGATAAACAGATCTTATTCTAGGCGGAGTATGAAAATCATTAATAGAATTGCTTAAATCAGTATAGGCAGCTAATGCTGCTCCAACACAAAGACCAGCATCCCCCATAGCGGGAAAAATCCAGAGTTCTTTAACTGCCTTCAGTTGTCTGATTTTATGATTTAGAACTGTATTGGCAAAAATTCCCCCCGCTAAACATAAACGGGAGCTTTTAGTGATTGAAAGAATCTTGTTTATCAGATCAAGTATGTCTCTCTCAAGTTTAGCTTGAATTCCTGCCGCTAAATCTTCTTTCGCAAATTTATTCAGCTTTGTTTTGAGTTGATTACGACCATCTGTTCCTAAAAAGCGAGAGTTACCTGAAAAATTCAGTTGGCTCGAATTAAGAGCAATAACCTTGTCTAAAGCAGCACTCGCGATTTGAGGATGACCCAATGCTGCTAAAGCCATAGTTTTGCCTTCTTGATCCATTTTTTTAAAACCAATAAATTCGGTGATAGTTGAGTAAAGATCCCCAAGGCTGTCATAGATAGAACAGGTTCCCAGTTGATGAATGTTAGGACCTTCTGCAATACTAAACACTAAACTGCGTCCATCACCGCCTGCATCTGCGGATAAGACAGTTGCTTCATCCCACCCCGAAGTAAAAAAGGTAGACATTTGATGGCAATAGTGATGCTCGTAAGAAAGTGTAGGGGTATTAACCAAATCTAAATCCTTGATTGTTTGTGTCAATTGTCTTTGACGTTTGAGCCGACGACTAAGACCAGCAATAGTAACAGCGTCCACTTCGTTGTTTTCATGAAGACAATAAGCAATTGCTCTTTTAGGTACGCCACGTTGATGTTTTCTTCGGGTTAAACGCTCTTCTGAAACTGCTTTAGTAACAAGCCCATCTTCAACAAGACAAGCTCCTGCATCATGCCCATCATGGATCCCAAGAATTTTCATTCTAAATTTAACCATGTCAGAGAAAGTTAAAAAAAATTAAGCCTTATCATTATAATATGTAATAACAAGAATCTCACTGCTATATTATGATCATGATATTTGATAATGAATTAAGAAAAGTTTGTGATTTGTTATTTTTAAAGAAAGGTCTGGTCTTTAAAATTATGAAAAAAAGACCGAAACACTCGATTTAGAACATGGGTATTTCATTCATTCAATTAACATTTCACATTAAATAATATTATCGAGCTTCGGGGTTTTTTTATAGCCTAATTAGATATTCCTAGGGTTTAATTTCCCCTAATCAGAATTAAAAATAATTCCTAGGTCTTTTCGGAAGAGTTGCATTTCTTTTTCCATTTCTTCAGATGACCAAGAAAGTAACGGTTTCATTTCTGTAATAATCCTCGGTATAAGATCTAATCCTTGCCTTGGCCTCATAAAGAGTTGTGTTCTACGCATCATGATATCTGATAAGTGAAGTGCTTGCTCTACTAGTACCGAATAGTGAATATCTGCATTTACATAAAGGCTGGAGTCAAAACGATCAAATCCATTTTCTATATTCTCTGCAAAATGTAAAAATTCCAGCGCCTTTCGTCCATAATCTCTTGCAATACGCTTAGTTAATTCTTTAGACAGACCTAGAGTAGTTGCGTGTGAATAATAATCCTCTATGGGCGCGAGATCTTCTTTCTTTGTTTGACAACGATATTTATTCAATTTCTTCCCTAATCTTGGAATTACATTATCTACCATCTCTTTTGCCATCACTCTAAAGGTTGTATATTTTCCTCCGATAATAAACATCAATCCTGAATCTGTCTCTCCGATTTGATGAGTACGCGAAACATCGGATTCAGAAGCACCCTCTTTTCCAAGCGGAGCCACGAGGGGACGAACACCAGCATAGGCAGAGAAAATATCTTTTCGTGAGATTGCATTAGGAATAGACCTGTTAGCAGTAGCAACGAGGTATTCAATATCTTCCTCGGTGGGATAAACTTCATCGAATGATTCCGTAAAGTCGGTATCGGTGGTTCCAACGATTGTGTATTCATCCCAAGGTATAATGAAGGCAATACGTCTGTCTGGCCCTTTTGTTACCAGACCGAAATCGCCAAATCTCTCACAAGGGGGCATAAATCGAGGTGTTATAATGTGAACCCCTTTTGTCGGACGGACAATTGCTTGATGATCAGGGTTATCTAATGTAAGAACCTTATCTGTCCATGGACCTGTAGCAACAACGACTAAGCTTGCGTGAATGTCGAGTTGGGTTCCACTGGTTTTATCTAATACTCTTACGCCACGGATCTTTGCTCCTTCTTTAATAAACTTGACTACTTCGGCATAGTTCAACAATATAGCACCTGCATCTTCCGCTGCCCGTATAATTTGAAAAGTTAAGCGAGCATCATCCATTTTCGCGTCATAATATACATAACCACCAATTAAATTCTCTTCTTTAATGCCTGGAACCGTATCAAGTAAAAATTTTCTAGAAATACGCCGATGCCGCTTATAATTACGAAATCTCGCTAAAATATCATACAAAGTGAGTAAAATGCGTATTTGCCATTTTTTAGGGTATTCATCTTCATAAGAAGGAATAATAAATGGAAGTGGAGTTACATGATGCGGAGCTCTGTCTAAAAGGTAACGACGTTCCATACTGGCTTCATGAACTAATCCAAACTCTTTTTGGAAGACATATCGAAGACCCGCATGAATAAGTTTTGACGACCGAGAGCTAGTGCCCGAAGCAAAGTCTCCTTTTTCCACAAGAGCGACTTTAAGACCTCGCAATGCTGCATCCCATACTATCCCCGCACCTGTTATTCCACCTCCAACAACTAAAAGATCGAATTGCTGCGACTTTAGTGCTTGTAGAATCTGGTTTCGCTTTTCAATGACCATTTTTTTCTGCTCACCGTTTCTGATTGATTTTTTCGGTTTTTCCATGGTTTTTTAGGCTTAGCTTTCTTTCAAGAAAATATTTCTGATCAATCTGAAGCTGATTTCTAAGTAGGTATTGAAAATAAATGCGTACAACTAACTTTGTCTAGATTAGGTAGTTCTGATATAGATTATTGATTTTTTTAAGATCATAGTTTAAGGTTATTGGAGGCTATCGAGGAGAAAGGTAATTTTCAGTTAAAAAATGCGGTGAGTAGATCTTGTATATCCTCGATAAAACTTGGAAGTCGAGTTGTTACGGCTTTACCTGATTCTACACTTTTTGAATAAACTATTAAGAAGATCAGACCTGTAGGGGAGTTTAAAGGATATAATGACGCTTTGCCTTTCGAAACTTCAATGGAGAGTTGACCTGGTATCATTTGACGAATTGAAATAGACTTCCATGCCTCTACAAAGGAAATGCAGCTTTCAAGTACATAATCGGTGTCTTCATCGGAAACATAACTGGCAATTGTTATTGCTTGATCGTCTAGTAACAGAAGACCGGCAGTTGAAGTTTCATTCGCAAAATTTTCAAGTTTTTCGTAAATGAGATCTTCTTTTGATGCAATTTTTTGTATACCATGGGCAAAGGCTCGGTGGAGCGATTTAATATCAAAAATACTGGTTTCCTCAAAAGCGACTATTCCATCATTCACTCCCTGAACAGCTGTTTCAATCTGAGCAACAGTTTGGCGGATAGAGGCGTTACTTTTAATATCAGGATCTACAAAATGGCAACAGATAACAACTTTAGAAGAGTGCAGGGATGGAAGGCCCTTAAGAATATTCTGAAGATATTGAGTCCCCTCATTAATTCTGTTTGGATCTTTAATGGCAAAGAAGAAGAAAATGACGTCCAATTCGCCAAAATTAGCTTTGATATCTCTTAAATACTGGTCTCTGTATGTTTTTCCTCCTCCATATTCATAAATCGTAAATTCTTGTCCTAAGATGTTGATAGTTTCCTGTACCATACTTTTAGTAGGTAAGGGGTCTAACATTGTGCTATATTCTTCACGTAGCCCTGCTAGGAACGCTGATTTCCCGCTACCATCCAAACCAATAAAGCCTATTTTCATTTCATTTCCCTCATGATGCTTCAACGAAAAATGTGTCAATTATTGCGGTTAGTTTCGTTTCTAGTGCTGGAATTTCATCTAAAAACGATTTTTGGTGGTTTTTATTTATAAAGTAACCTAGTGCGAAAAGTTGAAAACTGGATACTGTTAAAAGAGAGAATATAGCAGTACCTTTCGCAATATCAAAGTCAATAATGCCCGGATCTAGTTCCCGAAGATTAATTGATTTCCACACATCTAGGAATGAATGAGTACAACTCTCAAGAACCCAGTCTGCGTCTTCGTCAAGAACATAGCTACAAACAGACATCCCTCCAATATCTACTATCGAAATTCCTTGAGCCTTAGTTTTCGAAGCTGTTTCCTCTAAATAGGAAAATAACATCTCATCTCCGCTAGATAGTTTCCTTACCCCTTGTGAAAAAGATTTCCAGAGGGATTTTTCATCAAATATAGATGTGTTGAAGTAAAGAGCGTTAGGAGCGATCTGGGAAATTTGATCTTTCATTTGAATGAGTATTTCTTGAAATTGAGGTTTTTCACGAAGATCAGGATCATATTTATGGAAACATACGACTAAATGGGGAATGTTAGATTCAAATCGCGAAAGAATATCCTGAAGATATGCAAACGATTCATCCACCCGATTGGAATCGGTAATGTCGATAAGATAGAAAATAAGCTGAACATCATCTAAATCACGACTGGATTCGGCAAGATATTTCCGTCGATATTTCGCCTGACCCCCAAAATCCCAGAGACTAATATTTTGATTTAGAAAAGTGAATACATCCCTTTCAACGCCTTTGGTAGGTTTTAGGTTCCATAAAACACTATATTTTTTTTGAAGTGTGGAAAGGAAAGAAGTTTTACCAGATGCATCTAAACCCATTACAGCGAGTTTCATGTAAGGAACCTCTAATGTCATTGATAATAATATTTGATATCCAAATTTGCTAATATTCTTGTATAAGTCTAACTAAATATATTCAGCATATTTATTTTGTTAAGCTTGACCTAATACGAAAACAGGTATGACTGAACAAGAAAATAATAATGAACTATTTATCCGGCAATTCTGTCAATTAGAGGATACTATAAGTATTGTAGAGAAGATTCCGCGCCAAAAAATTCGCATTTTACTTATTTTTGGAATTATTAGCCATTTTTTTCATAAATTAGGTCAAAATGATTCTTTTATTGATGTATTCGTTAGAAAAGACGCAATCACCTCACATAATCAAAAATTAACTCTTCAAAAGTTAATCGATCATTTTTCTTTTGTTTTTGAAGCAAAAAGCTTCTTGGATGAGGATATAAGGCGTTTTCCGATTCCAAATAATATTATACAAGCGTTACAATCCTTATTAAGTAATTGGGTATGGAATATAGACGAATTCTCTGAGAAAGGAGAAAAAAACATTCTTTCTCCAACCATTCTCGCTAAAGTTGCAGAACAACTTTCCCCCTTCATTCCTTCTATGGGCGCAATCTACACGCCTCAAAAAACAGCATTAAGAATGAGTATACAGGCGTTTTTCACTTATTTAGAGATGGGAATTCCAGATGGTTTTAATGCGGATAGTAATCTATCTTCTTTGTTTGAAACTTTATTTCTAAGTAATTCACAATATCATAAAGAATTAGGCCAAAAAATCAACAATATACAGATTCTAGATAATTCGGTGGGAGCAGGAACCTTTCTTATTGTCTTTGCCCATTTACTTTACAATTTTATTGAAATGGTTGATGAAAAAACAAAAATCAGGACAAACTTCCCCCCCGAGTTCCAATCGGGTCTTTTTATTGTAAATAGGATGTTATTCGGGGTAGATTTAGATCCTTTTGCGGTAGAAATAAGCAAACTCAGATTAAAATTCTTTGTTCTAGCTAAAATTGGTAAAAAAATCCCCAAAAACGCAATTTCAGAAATAAAACCAAACATTAAAGTGGGTAATTCACTTTTTGGGTTTGATTTAAGTCAAAGACATATGTACACTCATGACGCTTACAAATCCGACCGCACTAACGTGAAATTACCTAATCATGTTTTTACAACTTATCTTAAGTCATTAGAGATTAAGTGCTCAGAGGAAGAACTTCAGAGAATCAACCCTTTTCACTGGTTTATCGAGTTTCCACAAGTCAAGAAAGGGTTTGATATTGCTATAGGAAATCCACCCTTCATTTCATTAAAAGGAAAGTTTAGAAAGAATGTTGCTGAGGAATGTGAAAGAGAATTTTATCATAAAGTCCTAGAAATAGACACCTATCGTCCTAATCTCTTTGAAGCCTTTATTTACCGTAGTATCATTCTCCTCAAGGAAGAAGGAGTTCTTTGTTATATAATTCCTGATAGATTAGCCACTAATCGACAATTTACTAACTTACGTAAAAAGCTCCTCACCTATGATTTGACACACCTTGAATTTGGAATACAATTTGATGATGTCGTAGGCAATGCTATGATTTTAACACTGAAAAAGAGACAGCCAACTGCCGAGTACGTAATAGTTAAGCCTATAACCAAGGAAAAACCACAATTTCTGAATCGAGCTATTATTACGCGAAGAAAAGGTTATGAACTTCTTCATATTCCTGAACAGGTTGCGGAGCTCTTTGAACCCGTATTTTTATCCCCAAATTGTCACTTCCTTGAGGAGTATTTCCTCACAGGTGTTGGTTTTATTGCTCGTGCAGGGACAATCCATACCACTAGAGAGTCTCCGTCAGAAATAAAAATAGTGAAAGGGGAAGATATCACTCCCTTTCAGATCATAAAGGCACATTGGTTCGATTTTTTAAAAGAGAATCTGGTAGGAGGAACACAAGATCAAAAAAAGCTAAATCATGCCCCAAAGCTTTTATTAAGAAAAACTGGAGAATCACTAATCTGTTGTTATGACTCTCTGGGGATTAAACCTGAACAATCGCTTTATTTTCTTTATCCGAGAAATAATGACCAAGAATTGTGTTTTTTCTTGCTCGGAGTCCTTTCTAGTACTGTTATTGATTGTTACTATCGCTATTATTCAACCACCAACCGTGAATCTATGCCACAACTCAAAAAAATGGATTTAGATCGATTTCCTTTAATTTTAAGATCGAAATTTATCTCAGAAATTGCTCGTTGGGCGTTCTTTCGTCATTCTCTTGAGAGCATTCTAGAAGTTGAAGAAGGAATGAAGGACTTTGTAAATAGAGTATTAGACACGTTAATGTTTCAAAACTACTTTATACCGCAGGATAAGCAACTTTTAAACATACTTAACCATGTGTATAAAAAGAATGAAATGAAATTAGATAGCTTTCGTACAAGACCCGATGTTATTAAACAGCTTGTGGAATACATAAAGAGACGAAGTGATATTCAAGAGCTTCTACAGCAGGTAGAAAAAAATGATCTTTTCGAAAGATTAACAGTTTTAATGAACGGCTAATCCGATATTGAGGAAATATCAAGTTGAAACTCTCAAAAACATTTTTCCCGACCATATTTGTACTATTAAGTTCCCTATTTTTTCCTTTTAGTCAAAGTACTCCCTTTATTGGCAAAACTGAGAATCAGTCTAACTTTGATCAGAATGACTTGTTCTTCCCTTTGGGTATTTACTGGGTTCAAAATTCAAGCGACATATTAATGGCTAAAGCGAAGGGTTTCAACACAGTCTTGTTTGGATATGATTTACCGAAAGCATTCGATTTACCGATTCAAGACATGTTAAATACAACAGATCGGGAAAATATGAAGGTCATTTTTGAATTCTCTTATTTTCTGCGTCAAAATGCGACTCAAAACGTTACATTATATTTACCCGAATTAGTACCGCACCCCTCAATTTTTGCCTGGTATCTAATTGATGAACCTTATTCATATATTAACGATACGTCAATATTAGAATTACAACGGTTAATTAGAGATTTTGACGAACGACCAACCTTTGTCCAATTTTCCACACAATATTTAACGAATCCTGAGTTATATGAAGATCTACCGGGTAATGTTACTTATCTATCTGTTGATCCCTATCCTCAAATGCCACATACAAACCATAGTAAGGTTACATCATGGCTTAGATCGTTAATTGAGTTTAACCAGAATAAATCTAAGATATGGGTGGTCTTAAAAGCTGAAGAACGTGAAAATGTGTATGTAATGCCTAATGAAAATGAATTTAGAATGGATGTTGTCTCAGCTTTACAAATGGGAGTTGTTGGAATTCATTGGTTTACTTTTGGGGATTATGATGCGCCCTATTATGGAGTCTCTCTAAACGAAAATGCTTGGAATATTATAGGAAAGACATTAGATGAAATCAAACCGATCTCTAAACTGATGCTAACAAAAACTAGCATTTCACCTATTTCTAGACAAGGTAACTTATCATATTCAGTGATTCATAATTCTACGCATATATTAGTTGCTATTACGAATCAAAACTATTATTGGAATGGATCAGCATCAGTTTGGAATCCTGAGACCGAAAATCTGATAATTGAGGAATTAGGAGAACATAAAATTACCCTAAATGATTCTACGTACCTTTTATTAATAGAAAAACCTTCTGTTGGTGAATATTCAAAAGATATGAGAGATATAAGCTTCGTACTTGCATCATTAATTGTTGGTTTACTTCTAGTAAGAAAAAGAAATGAAAGATAATATTGTAACTAATCTTCTCTCTCCTCTTCTTCAAGGGAGGTAAGAGCGTTCTTAATGTATTCCTGTAGCCTTTGCGCTTGTTCTTGACGAGTTAGTGGTCTATCTGCTTCCAACAGAGCAGTGATGTGCTTTTTATGTTGCAAAAAGATATTGGTTTGCCTACGGGCAAGATCTTTGTACAAAATTAGTTCTTTTTCCTCTGCAGTCTTTGAGCACCGATTTAACCATTGTTCTACTTCATTAAACTGGAATTTGGCAAGCGCAATCCTAGCACGCAAAAGATACACTTGACACAGGCTTCCAAAATGCTGGTTGGCCTCACACATCATCTGCCAGTCATCTAAATGAGTTAATAGCGTTTCTTGCATTGGAATTGCAGGATCACTCATCCAATCTTTGATTGCAGACTGTACGAGAAAGCCCTGACACATAGTGCGAAATTCACCATCTAAACCCTCAAAAATTAGCGCTTTTTTCCATGATTCTTCCGCCAATCCCCAATTCTTTCTCGATTCTGCTAATAATGCCTGTAACATGTGATCAAAGGCTTCAATTACTGGATCTTCATGAGGAGGTAGAGGAAAACGGTGGAAAATAGCACTCTCATCTGTCAAAGTCTGCATCTCCTTCTGGATATGTGCAATCCTGAATACTGTTCCAGCAATTGATAGGTCGTCTTCAAAACGTTCAAAAGTTGCCAAAGCCAATTCGTACTGCAAAATCGCATCTGAATATTTTCCTTGTAAATAGAACACTTTACCTTTCTCAATTGAGGTTTTTGCCTCTTCTTTAGCGGTTATATAAGTTGAATAATCAGTAAAGCCTTTTCGTTGAATTTCCAAAGCAGTTGCATAATCAGGCGCGTTTAAACGGGTTATCAAGGCTTTTCGTTGCAGTGCTTTAGAATACGTAAATGCAAAAACACCCAAGGCAGCGAAGAAAAAGATCATCAGTAAACCTGCGTGAAAAATACTGAAACTGAAGAGAGGGACACGCCAAAAATCATGGGGATGGCTTCCCCCTTT
>JAEOTF010000205.1 GCA_016840025.1 Candidatus Hodarchaeota archaeon | reverse complement strand
TGTTTTTAACCTTTAAAAATCATTATTGGGGATTTTAAAGCGAGTATTTGTGACATACTTGAATTTCAACTAATACAAATAGTATTCCAGCTAGTCCAGATTTTGTAAAATATTGTTAATCTTTGTTTCCTCTTTCTATCTCAATTCATTATACTACCAAAGTAGATATTTAACCAATTATCTTCATCATCCATCTCTTTCTCGCATTTCGGAATCTTCTTTTTTATTTCTTGACACGTATGAATATTTTTACCCTTACTGACAATCATTGTTTTTTAGATTTGGGTTAATTTTTAGGGATTAGAAGCATGAATAAACTTATATAGGAATATCTTTCTATTTTATGCTACTTCTGGGTATGAATAGATTTCTTCTAGGCGGTATAAAATCTATGAATGATTTAAAAACTAAATTTCTAGTTATTCTACTCGGACTCGGGCTAATACTCGGAATGCCCCCTTTATACATGGCTCAAGCAGTCACCGTAACCCTTTATCCTACGTACGACACAGATGTGGATGAATCAGCCCCCGATTATAATAATGATGTAGGGACACAGCTTTATTTAATAGATCCGAGTAACGGAGAAGCTCGACCTCTAATACAGTTTGACACAAGCTCTTTATCCGGGACTACTATTGAAGAGGCTACACTCTGGATCTATATAAGTAGTGTTGATGGGAATGCTGGATACGTCTATGTACACCGTAATTGGGATTCTTGGACGTCTAGTACAGTAACATGGAATACGAGACCCGATTTCGATCCTATTTGGTATGGTACTTATGAATTGACTCTTTCAACAGGGTGGGTATCCACTAATATAACCTATTTAGTTCAATTATGGGCAGATGGCTCCCCAGATTATGGTATAGCTCTACGAGCACTTAGCGGCACTGGAATTCATAATTATATTGATTCAATTGAGTCTTCAAATGATCCCTATATTTCTGTAGATTATAGTATCGTCTTTGAATTCGACACCAATCTTATGCTGATCGGGAGTTTGGTCGTAGGTGTGGTGATCGGTCTTTATTTTCTAAAAAGACATCGAAAATAGGTTTTTGAGCAGTTTTCGAAACAAGAGCTTTTAGATTAAGACCAAGGATTAAATATCTATGAACCAACTAGAGTAGTTAAAGGCAATTTTATGATAATTAAAGTAAATATAAATCAGGATGAAGACGGTTATTATTGTGCTCATTCTGATGATCTAAAAGGTGTTTATGGTCAAGGGAAAACCTTCAATGAAGCCTTCATTGATTATCTAAAAGGTTTAACTGTTCTATTAGAATATTTACAGGAAGAAAAGAAACCTCTAAAACTTGAAGGTGTTCAGGTGGTTAATATTGACAAAACTTCGACCATTGCCACCTAGAAAAGTCATAAATATACTTTATCAATAAGGATGGGAAGAAGTAAGACAAAGAGGAAGTCATAAGATATTTGAAAACCTAGATTATCCAGATATTATAACAGTAGTTCCTATGCATACAAAAACTCTTACTATAAACAAGATAAAATAAAGGAAGTTCTCAAAAAAGACGATGAGGAGCTCCAACAAACCCGATTACAACGGTTGGGAGCTAAATATTAGAGAGACAGAGAATCATGAAAGCGATCCTTGTATTCATTGGGTGTATCTGTCTGGTATTGTCAGTAGGAGTCCTAGTTCAGAATTCTACGATTGAAACGTCGATCCTTACACCTGATACGTCTTCACGAATTAGATCACCAACTTCTTCCTTACAAGGTTCACCTCGGTTGAATTATGCTTATCATGCACCTATTGAGGTCTCAAATGATGATGAACTTGCTGCGGTGGCGGTTAGTGGAGATGTAACTAATACAAATCCATATGTTGTTTGTCGCCCATAAAGAGACAGCCATCTTTTTACAGCATAAACAACGGTTCTTAACCCTGCTAGACTCGGAAACCCCGCATACGAGGGAAGAACAAGAAAGAAAGCTCCAAAAATATGTCCGAGAATCCCTGTTGTCCTTAGAAAAAGCAGGACTGCGAGAATAACGCGTTTTTTGGGAAGAAAAACCGTAATAACACTATTGTCTTACGTTTTTATAGTAACTCGCAGCGAACTTACCTTTTTTTGGCGATAATGTGCTCTTTAAAGCCGTTCAGCGTTTCCCTTTGATTATTTTTATCGAATGCAGGTTTCAAACATACCTTCCTCATCTCCACCTGAAGTCGTAAAATAATTTTCAAATAATAGTGGCATTTTTTAAGTATTCTAAGCCCTTTAAAAACAAAAATTTGATTGATTTCTATTAGTTCTAAAAATTTAATATCAGCTGCTCATTTCTATCTTTTTCTAACTTACGCATATAGGGGGCTTTAGGAAAACAACCCGCAATAACACCGTTATTTTACAACGAAAACCTTCCCATCGTTCCATCACTGTTCAGTTATTGAACTAGCATTTATAATAGTCAGATTGACTATTTGTTCTTCTTTATCCAATCCCGCTAAAATCATTCCTAATTCATCTAATGGTTCATTGTCCACTGCTTTGCGTGTTAAAGTAAAATCTACATATAAGACATCAGCTTCTTGGTCATATGATATATTAACAACTCTTTCAGGTAGATTGGGATATTTCTGAAAAATTCGATCTAAGAGAGAGAATGGATTAATCCCAAACCGTTTTAAGGATAAATTTTCTTCCATATTTTTATCAACCTTCTAAACCGCTTATTATTTAGGTTCTTTTTTCCTATTCAATAATAGTTAATCTAGCATTATTTGTTATTCTCTTAGTGTGTATTATCTATTTCACCTATTTCACCTAACGTTAATTGCTCACAAATTGGGTAGTCAATGGGTCGTTTCCTCTGTCTTACTCGAACATGAGTTTTCAATTCGTGCTAAGGGACTTCAATGACGTCCGGATGGCATTAGACCTGACCTCTCTACAACTTTAGCCCTTTTATTAGCCCAGAAGACAGCGGTAACCCACATGTATTGATACCAATCGCCACCTTTTCCGACCGGTCAGATCAAGGTGCTAAGGGACTCTACTGTATTAAAGACTTAACACTATATATAAGACTGAAGCTACCCGTTATCGTGTGAGATATCGTGTGAAGTACTAGTCTTTCATTTTGGCTTCTCTCACACAGGAAATAAAAGGCGGTATGGAAGAGAAAAGGCGTCTATCGGGTCTGGTGATGTTTCTGGAACCTCTTGTAAATGAGGACTGGTTTTCGACGGAAGAGAACAACTCCAATGATAAAAGGCGTGCCAATAATGGGAATTACCCATGTTGAGAATTCTGGCACAGTACCAGTAATGTACGCATGCTTCAATAAACTAGAATGTCGATAAATGATGTGTGGGTGGCCACTACCATCAAAAGCCAAGGAAATATGATATTTATAACCTAAACTCCCGTCCACTATTTCAATGTGCCACCCACTGGCATCCTGGTACGCATACTTCAAATTAGCATTC
>JAEOTF010000204.1 GCA_016840025.1 Candidatus Hodarchaeota archaeon | reverse complement strand
CTATGGTTTTCTCTATTTGCCCCAAACGTTTATATGACATTAGCCCCTCATAGTTACGTTTAATTTTTAAGGCTACAATTTCCTTTTGCATTTCATCTTTCAGATATTCTTCTTCTTTCTTCTTATCAATTAAAAATACATTCATTATTGTTTGTATATGTTCGTCTATAAGTTCCTTGAGATCTTCTTTGGAATCAAGGGTCAAAATGTTTTTTAATTTCTTCACAGCTATATCAACAAGTAACGCTAATTGTTTCCGTTTTTGGTTTACTGTTAACTCAGAATTACTGTAATGACTCTGCTTGAGATTTAGTACCTCATCTATAGCGTCTCGAAGGACAACCAACGACAATTCCTTAAGAAATTGCTCATCTGTAGTGCTTAAACCATATGCAGTGGATCCTGTGATTATCGCAACACTTTTACATTCTAATGGATCTACCTTATCGATTGAATCGGCATTAGAATGGTGGAAAGGATCATCATGAATCAGCATACTACTAGGGATACCAAAATAATGATCATTGAAAATAAGATGATCACTTCCTCCCATATAGTTGGCCATCCTGAAGTTCAATTGGTATAACCGTCCATTCATATCATACTCTGCCTTTAAACCAGCAACAGATTTAGCGACATTATGAAGAAGAGCTTCCAAATAGGAAGGAGTTCCTAAGCTTGGTTTACTGATTAATAATGGTGTACCGATCTTCGCAGGTGACTCTCCAACCATGTCAAAGTTCAGAGCAGCGATTATCTTTCTCCCATTGGCATTACGTTGGTCTTCATATTGTTTTATCCAAGGAATCGTGCCAGAAAATTCAGGTACCCATAGGAAACGTAGAGTCCGCTTTGGTTGTTCCAACTCACCTTTTCGAATCAATCTAGTAAGTACTAACAAAAGTTCAGCTAGAGCAGCAGCACCCGAAGCATTATCATTTGCAGCAGGGGAAGGATGACATAGATGTCCAATTAAAACAATTTCCTCTAAGGGATGATCTGATCCAGTTATTTCAGTTTCAAGAACATGTAATTTTCCCTCATAGAATTTAGCATCAATTTTAAGATGAACTTGAACTTCATCACCGTTTTTCAAGAGCTGTTGAAGTTCTATCGCTTGTCTTTGTGATAAGGAAAACCCCGACGTTACTTCAGAAAGACTCTCAGCGATTGGCCAAAAACCATCGTATTGAACGGTAGTGGGTCCAATATTTGCAGCTCTTTCTAATCCAGGATAGATTAATAGTCCTTTAACTCCTTGTTTAGCAGCTATGGGAAAAATTCTTCGCGGACTCCCTGTAGTTAATGCGACTTTTCCTGAAGCATTTTCATAATCTTCTTCCTTCTCTCCTTTCCCTACATCTACAACAGAAGCTATATAATCTGCTGCATTTGAATGGGTTATCACGCTCATTGGAGTTTCTCGAAAGCTACAAAGACGCTTTTTTATTGGTTTAACTAAAGATAATTCCCCTGATGAGATATCCCAAGATATTGGCGCAACCCATCCCCAAGCATCCCACTTTCCATCTGCAGGATATTCAAGAATTTTGCTTTCTATCCCATTTTCATTTAGAATTGTTTGAATATATTGAGCTGCTTTAAGATATCCATTAGAACCTTGTATTCTATGAAATTGGGAGATTCTCGATACTATATCCATTATCGATTGTTCAGAGACCTCTTTTCTAAAAGTATCAACTAAGTACTGAATGTTCATTTGATTCAACCGCTATAACTAGTGATTCTCTTTGCTAGTATTCTTTTATTAAAATTAGAAAAAAAGTGTGAAAATTAACTAAATAAGTCTAATGTTGAGTCAAGGGAAGTAGTTTTCGGAAGAATCCGTGATAAATAATGATACAACAAGAAAAGACATCTTACTTACAAAAATTAGTTTGTACAGCCTGTAATCAAAGACTAAATCCAATAGACAAACATCGACTTTGTCCATCGTGTGGGAAGGTGTTATTTGCGAGATATGATTTAGAACAAGCAAAAGAAACTCTTTCTTCCCGTAATATGGAAAAGCGAAGATTTGACATTTGGAGATTATCTGAGATTATGCCAGTATATGATTCTAAATATCGATATACACTCGGAGAAGGATGGACTCCATTATTGCAATTGAAAAATGCAGGAAAACAATTAGGTTTGAAAAACCTATGGATGAAAGAGGAAAGTCTTAATCCTACAGGAACTTTCAAGAGTCGTGGGTTATGTGCTGCAGTTTCTAAAGCAACTGAACTCAAAATTCATAAATTTGTCATTCCTAGTGCTGGGAATGCAGGAGCAGCGTTAGCTGCATATGCTGCTCGGGCTAATGTCGAAGCACATATATTTATGCCTGAAGATACCCCACAACTGATTGTGAAAGAAGTCCTTGCGATGGGTGGGAATTTAATTCTGGTTTCAGGACTAATTACAGACGCTGCTAAACAAGCCCGTCTTGCAGCTGAACATAATGGTCTATTTGACGTATCGACTTTGAAAGAGCCATACCGTGTTGAAGGAAAGAAAACAATGGCTTTTGAAGTGGTAGAACAATTCAATTGGTCAGTTCCAGACGTACTTATATATCCTACAGGAGGAGGAACGGGGATTGTGGGCATGTGGAAAGCATTTGAGGAGTTAGAAATATTAGGGATAATTGGACCCGAGCGTCCCCGTATGATATCTGTCCAGTCATCGGGATGTGCCCCCATTGTAAAAGCTTTTAATGATGGAACTCGAACTGCTTCATTTTGGGAAGAGGCGAACACAATTGCGGCTGGATTACGAATACCTGCTGCAGTTGGAGATTATTTAATACTTTCAGCTATTCGAGAGTCAAAAGGAACCGCTATCGCTGTGGACGACTCCGAAATCATTACAGCGATGAACAGCCTAGCTCGGAAAGAAGGGATAATGTTGGCTCCTGAAGCGGCTGCTACATTCGCAGCAGTCAAAAATTTGAAAAATCAAGGTACGATTGACTCTAGTGAATCTGTGGTGCTTTTTGGAACTGGATCTGGGCTATTATATCAAGATATTTGGACTTTTAGCTAAAGATTACTTGTCACCTACGATTTTTTCCTAATTTGTCCATAAACTATTGCCAATAGCGCCCCTATTCCGAACGCCCCTATACCAGCAATGAAGTAAATTGCTATATTACCAAAGAAGTCTCCTATGCCCTCAAGACCAGTCTCTTCATCCTCTAATGTTAATAGAAGTGTGTAATTATAATTGTGGACGGAAGTAAGATTATGACCTATAGTTATCATAAGTGGGACTTTAGTAAATCCTCTATCTAATGGTATAAGTGAAAAATTGAAGATTGTATGGTTATTAGGCGGGATTTCTTCTATTTTTCCTTGGAAATAAGTTTCTGTAGAATTTGAGACTTCAACAATCCCTGATAGATTCCATGTAGTCGAGTCGGAAACAGAAATTATCTCCAGAAACTCAGGATTTGTATTTGTAATGTTAATTGTCACACCGCTGATAGACGTGAGCCCTATGCTCGAAATATTAAATAAAAAGGATGTAGTTTGGTTATAGTTTAATTTATGCTCTACTTCAACTACTTGATTGTACGGAGAAAAAGTACCGCTAATTACCATTTTTGGAGCATAGATCTGCACTAATTGCATTTCAATATATCGAGGGAATAAAACTGTGGTCACATTTTCCGCGTCGGTGTTTTTTCCTACCACTGTCATTAAGCGAGTCGGATTATTAGAGTAATATTTCAGTGCATAAAAATACCAAGTGACTATTTTACTTTCTTTCGCACTCATGGGTCCAATGTTGTACTCTGAGGGGATAGACTCATTTACTAGTTCTAGGAAATTGCTAGTATCACCGAGTGGTGGTCGAACCTCGTCTTCCAACACCACTGTAATATTCTCGAAATCCTGATAAGCAGTGACGTTTAAACTAACCGGAGAAGTAATATTAACAAGCACAGGAATAGGATCTGCCACCATGTCCCAGTTAGGATCTATAGGGTTTATGTGATACGAGGTGATGAAATTGAGCCCTAAATTGTTGCGTACTGAACCCTTCGGTATTTCTCCTCTCCTAAGTTGGTCGGAAGTGGGTACTAATTTGTCTTCAGGTGGAAATGGAAGGATTTTAGTATCCTTTTCTTGAAATGTGGCGCTAAGATCTGTAAATTGTCTGTACAAACTAAGATTCAGGGTCATAACTATAATCAGTACAATAATGCATTTCTTTTTCAAAGTACCTTTACCCCTGTCCTTTTTTTATCACTTCTACTTTTTCCTTCTTCTTCGTGATTCGTTCATAAAACATGGCTGCCAATCCCCCAAATCCTAAAGCAGCGGTGCCTGCAATGAAATAAATTACTATAGTCCCCAAAAAACCGTTATTAGTTCCATTAGAACCGTTACTACTCCCATTATCAATCTCCTCGTCAGATAAAACCTCAGAAGGTACAATCAAAAGTGTATAGTTATAGTCGTGGACAGATGTAAGGTTATGCCCAATAGAAATTAATACTGGAGACTTGACGATGACTTCCTTTTTGACGTCAAGTGAGAAGTTAAAGGTTGTAGAGTGATTAGGTGGCAGTTCTTCTATTCTTCCCTCGAAAATTCTATTCTTGAATTTTTTGACTTCTACAGTTCCATTACTAGGTAATGTTGACATACTCGAGGGAGATGCCAGCTCAATGTAGTCGGGCTTTTTGTTTGTGATGGTAATATTTATGCCCATAATGGATGTTAGCCCTATACTCGAAATATTGAACCAGAAATATAAACTATTATTCGTAGTTAATTCATATTCCTGTTCAACCTTATGAAATTCTGAGGAAAACGTACCGTTAATTGTCATTTTTGGAGCATGGATCTGGGCTAATTGGAATTCAATGAATTGAGGGTATATGACTGTTTCTATGCTGTCCACAGTGTTTTTTCCTACTGCTGTCATCAATCGAGTACGTCGCTGAGGTGGATACTTCAGTGCATAAAGGTTCCATGTAATAATCTTACTTTCATTAGTATTCATTGACCCAACATTGAATTCTCTGGGAATAGACTCATTGGCTAGTTCTAGGAAATTTTTATTATCACCTAAAGGCGCTGGAACTTCCTCTATCAGTACTACTGTAATATTCTCGAAATTCTGATAGGCTGTTACATTTAATTTCACTGCAGAACTAATTTCAACAAGTACTGGGATAGGATCGGGCACATCAGACCATGATGAGTCTATCGGGTTTGGATGATAGGTGGTGATGAAATTGAGCTCTAAATTATTCCGAACATTCCCATATTGCTCTGGAGTTCTATTGGGTTCTTCAGATATGGTCGTCATTTTGCCTTTAGATGGACTAAATGATTCATTTTTCTCTTGTACTATTAGTATATTATTAGATCCCGTAGTTAATATATAAAGTCTAGAGTTCAAAACAATACAGAATAATAGGACTAAAAAAATTCTTTTTTTGGGCATTATCCACCTCTCCTGTTGATGTCTTCACCACCCGCAATAATTTCCGCTTTCTTAACCTTTTGCTGCAGGTATATTGTCAAGTAAGTCTCCTCTAATAAAAATGTAAGGATATGAAGAAACAGCTTGGTAAGGACAAATAACTCAAGTTCATTAGAGAATATTCAAGTACCAACATTTGGCGCTAATTAATGAGTGGAATATTCTTAATTTAAATATTAATTGAAAGAAAGACCAAAAACAAGAATAGGAGCTATGAAAAAAATTTTCCTGAGTTGAAAATATTATGGTAGGTATAACAGGAACCCAAATTGGGGGAAGATTCTTTTATGAGGAAGTAGATATAACTAATCACTTTTTATATCTGCACAGGAATCAATTAACGCGTATTGATCTATCTCCACTTACTCAGCATACAGAACTGGAAACTTTGAACTTGAATAGGAATTTGTTGACTGATATCGACCTTTCTCCTCTCACCCAATGTCCAAAACTCGAAACTCTCAATCTAGACAGAAATCAATTGACAGAGATCGATCTCTCTCCTCTCACCCAATGTCCTAAACTTCAGGATCTATTTTTGGAGGAGAATGAGTTTACACAGATTGACATCACCCCTCTTGCCCAATGTTCATCTTTTACACGTTTGTCTTTAGCTAGAAATCAATTGACAGAGATCGATCTTTCACCCCTTGCTCAATGCCCTAAGCTCTATACTTTATCATTAAATGAGAATCTATTTGAACAGATCGACTTATCTCCCCTCTTGCATTGCCCTAATCTTCGCATCCTAGACTTAGTTGGGAATCACCTAACACACCTTGACCTCTCGCCTCTCGCTCAGTGCCCGAGTCTAGAAAGATTGACATTACACGTAAATTGTCTGAAAGAAATCGATTTATCCCCCCTTAAGCATTGTCGTAGTCTTACGTACCTAACCTTGAGTAGGAATCATCTGACAGAAGTCAACTTAATGCCTTTATCCAAAAATTTAGAGCTTAGGTTTTTTACTGCAGATGAAAATATCAAATTAATAGTGGATGAGCAATGGCGTCAACGTTTTGAAGGATCTTAGAAAAATAACCTGTATAATCTATGTATAAATAGAATGTATATAGTGTGGTTAAATACAGATACTATCTGTATTTTACTGCAGATGATTGTTAATAAGTAGTAATTTCAGTTTTCTAAGTATGACTACAAGAAGATGTCGAGCCTGTGGTGGATTAGGTAAGATTACAACCTTTCCAAAAGCAGAAAATGGGCAAGTAAAAGCTATTGAACAGCAGTGTAGGATTTGTAATGGAATAGGAAAAATCGAGAAGGAAGAAGGAGCAAGAACTTATAGTTTGGGTAAGCGAATCGGGGGAACTTTGTCCTTAGATCAAGATGTTGTGAAAACAATAAAAAACGATGAATCATTAACTGTAGAAGCTTTCCAACTCTGGGGACTTATATGGACAGTAGCTATCATTTTTGGTATAGTCGTGCCAGACTTAGCCTTCTCGTATATTGAGTTGGGAAGCACAAATAGTTCCATTTTATCAATTTTGGTTTGGGTAGTCCAATTAATCATTTATCATATTAGTGGAAGCATAGTCTTCTTTGGTACATGCACACTATTTGGACAGGTGTTTAGCGGACATCAGACTAAATTTATAGAGATTATTCGGGTAGAAGCATATTCATATGCTGTAAACATCTTTAGAATCGGTTATTTCTTGCCAATCACTTTACTTATTCTTCTAGGAGCTTTCATCGGGTGGATTATAAGTCCAATAATCGTTTGGACAATGCTTATCCTGTATGTCTGGTGGTTTCTAGCACCAATTTATCCCTTAAAAGTAACACTTGAGACAAGTACCCTCAAAGCAACGATTACTGTAATAGTCGCCCTTTTTGTTTGGAGCATCTTTGCTGTCTTATATTCGGCTATAATCGGCAAGGAAATCATATTGCTTCCTCTTGAACCACAAATTGGCTTACATATAGTGGAAAGGATTCTTGAAGCAGGGTTAAAGGTCGTTAATTCTCTTCTCTAGAGAATTCAACGATTATAGAAGGATCAAGAGTAAATTTACGAAAACCCAACCAAGAATAAAAGACCACAGTGTCGTTATCGCTGCTGTTGTTAGATTATTGGCTATTTGAAGAATCATCTATAACACAATAACCTAATAGCCATTCTATTTTTATTTATCAGAAAAGTACCGAGCTATATTGATTCATTAATGTTCTAGGTGCAAATCTTGATTTCACAACAGATTAGTCAATTAACCGGGTCACCGATTCTTCAATTTCTTAAAATAGCGAAACAAAGAGAGGCTGAAGGGCATCAGATCATACATTTGGAAGTTGGCCAACCAGATTTCCAACCCCTACAATCAATTCTTGATGCTACAATAGCAGCTATTCGTGAAGGAAAAACAGCTTATACATTAAGTGCTGGAATACCTGAATTGAGGGAAAAAATCTCTCAATTATATCTAGAAGATTATAATCAAGAAATAGATCCTCAGAAAGAGATAAACATCGCTTCAGGGACCAAACAAGGTATTTTAGCGTCATTTTATGCATTATTGGACGAAGGGGATCATGTTCTAGTTTCTGAACCATATTGGGCTGCTTATCCAGATATGGTGAGAATAACAGGCGCAAGGTTCATTCCTACATCCATGAAACCCGATTTTTCACTAAATCAGGATGAAATCTTAGATAATATTAAACGCGGTAAAACCAGAGCAATTGTAATCAATTCACCCAATAATCCTTCAGGCCATGTTCTCTCTAGAGATGAGGTTAATTTTCTTAAAAATCTAATTGAAGATAGTAATATTTTCATCATATCGGATGAAATCTACAATGATTACTACTACATTGATCCACCATTTAGAACCATGCTTTCCGAATTCGAAGATTGGCGGAACAAGATTATTGTGGTTAATGGCTTCGCTAAAACTTATTCAATGACAGGGTACCGATTAGGTTGGACTGTATCCAATCCTGATCTTGCTGATGGAATTAATAAAGTTCTTCAAGCAAGCACAACTTGTGCTACCACATTTGCACAGTGGGGTGGAGTAACAGCGATTGAAAAGAGGACAGGAGCAAGACAATTCATTCAAGAGGTTTTTCCTACAAGGCGTGAGACAGTTCTCGATGAGATAAAGAAAACGGACGGATTGACAATTGGATCCATTGATGGAGCGTTTTACGGATTTATTAAATATTCATTCACAGGAAAACCATCCCAAGAAGTAGCTGAAGACATTTTAATGAAAACTAATGTGTGTGTGATTCCTGGAACAGCATTCGGAAAAACAGCAGAAGGTTATTTACGGGTTGCCTTCGCTCGTTCTATTGAAGAAATCCGTGAAGCGTTTAAACGGATCAGAGAGTATATTGATCAATAGATATTAATCGAAAAGCCACTCATAACTAAACTTTAGCATAATCAGTTAATTTTCGCATAGTGGGTGAAAGCCAACCCAAAACAATTTGTTCCTTCGGAATACCCCTTTCTTCCAACTTTAATGCAATTCCTTCTTCAATTCCATCATAATGAATCCATACAAGACCTTTTTTGACTTCTAGATCTAGGATTAAACCATAAATTCGTCGTTTCCCGTGCCAACCAATAGCTTTTAGCTGATAAATCCCTCTATTGTCATCGGATAGCTTTTGATAGCTTACTTCACCATAACTGATTTCAAAACTAGCATAATATTCAATTAACTTTTTAACAATTTCTTTTACTCGATCTTCGGTAACCATGCATCAATTTCCTCCTTTTCAACATCAACTAAAAGCAAATTTGGTTGATATTTCTTTACTAACAATTGACCTAGTGATTCTTTAAAAAAAGAATTATAAAATTCACTAGGAATAGCTAAAATTAGTATTCTGTCAATATTTTCTTCTTCTAAGACTGCTTTATACATCATGTATTGACCTAAAGCAATTTGAACCTCATTTATAACAGACGGTCCTAAAAATGACTTAATTTCTACAGCAATCTTTAAGTCGCCTTTCACTGCCTCAATCAATTTTTCTGCGCCTAAATCAATAAATAATTTCCTATCTCCATAAGAGATAACTAATGGATCTTGAGTTATTTGCCATCCATCTTTAATTAACGCTGTTTTTACTGAATGATGTATTGTATCGTATGCAGGCATAATGTAATGTAAGGAAATTATGAATAAAAACATTACTCGATTAATTAAATTGAAAAAGAATACATAAGACAGATGTTTAAATGTTTCAACAATAGAGAACGATGTCTTAATCCTATTCTTGACTTTCTTATTGATAACAGAAGGTAAAATCTATGAATAATAATAAAAAACAGATTCTAGACCTCATTTCTTTAGATGGTAAACTTGCTATTATCACAGGAGCCGCTTCTGGAATCGGAATGGCAACAACAAAGCTTTTAGCCGAAATGGGGGCTATTATTGCTTTAATTGACATCAATAAATCAGATGGAAACGAAATTGCTACTCAAATTGAAAAATCAGGTGGTAATGCTAAATTTTACTTATGTGATATAACCTCTGATAAAGACTGTAAAAACACCGTTAATGCCATCAACAAAGACTTTGGAAGGATTGATATCCTATTCAACAACGCTGGAGTTATAAATCGAAAGGATATCCTAGAATTAGAAGAAAAAGACTGGGATCTAGTTTTAGATGTTAATTTGAAGGGGATTTACTTACTTTCCCGTTATGTAATTCCAATTATGATCAACATAGGTGGTGGAAGTATAATTAATACTGGCTCAGGTTGGGGATTGAAAGGGGGATCTAAAGCATTAGCTTATTGCGCTTCCAAAGGTGGTGTGGTCAACATGACTCGGGCAATGGCTATAGATCATGGAAAACATGGAATTCGCGTGAATTGTGTCTGTCCAGGCGATATTGACACTCCACTCCTACGTGGAGAAGCACATGAATTAGAGATACCTGAAGAAGAATTTATGAAAGAAGCAGCTGATCGTCCTATCGGTCGCGTAGGTACTCCCCAGGATGTCGCAAATGCAGTGCTTTATTTTGCGAGTGATCTGTCAAGCTGGGTTACTGGTTCTATTTTAGTGGTAGATGGCGGCGGTATTGCTTAATTGAATTCAATTAACATAAGAAATAAAAAATAATGTAGGAGAAGAAAGCAGGTTCTTGTAGAAATTTAATCAAATCAATATCTATGATAGGACATTATTTAATAAGTTCAAGCCTAAAGTTGAATGAAAGACGATGACAGTAACAATAGAAAAAGAAGTTGTTGAAGGGTTAATTACATATAAACTAGAAAGGATTCAAGGACTTATTTTTGAAATTCTTTCCCGTTGGAACGAGACTTCAGCAGATGTTTTTCTTGATAAAGCCCGTAATGGAATTTACAGTGAGGCTGAAAATGACGCAATTGATCTTCGTCAACTCCTTCTTGAAGAAAAAAAATTAGTAAAACTACTTGAGAATATTAATTAGGAGGGAAATGTGTTTTCTGGATACTCAAAGATAGTAATTGCCAGAAAAATCATTGTCCAAGAATGTCTTTCTGAAATCAAAGACATTCTACTTGATAATGATCGTCCTTTATTGAAAATATCTTTTCTGAAAGGTTTAGTCGTTTATATTCGCTTTAATGACTATCAAGAGTATTCATATCAGATAAATTTCTCCTTTAATTTGAATGATCGAATCCGATTTGACAATTTCGACGCGAACTGGCCTGTTAAGACACAACCTCATCATTTACATCCACGTGGTAAGAAAGATGGGATTGAGAGTCCTATGATAGGTGACCCAAATCATGACATACCACTTTTGATTGAATTTATTCGTCAAGTAAACCATTGAATGAAAAATAACCTCAAAAAGAGTAAAGATATCCAAAATATAACAGGAGAAGAACACCACATGAGTAACAAGAAGTATTTTGTTCATCCATATATCCCAAATTCCGTACCAGAAGTAAAAGCAAAAATGCTTGAGGAAATTGGAGTAAAGGATATTGAAGAATTCTATAAAGAAATCCCCGAGAATTTAAGATTTAAAGGGGTAATGGATTTACCTACTCCTATTTCTTCTGAATATGCTCTAAAACGCCATGTAGACCAGATTCTGTCAAAGAATACAACTTGTCAAGAATATCTTTCATTTTTAGGAGGAGGTTGTTGGCAACATTACGTCCCGGCGATATGTGATGAGATTAACCATCGTTCGGAGTTTTTAACTGCATATGCGGGAGAACCATATGAAGACCACGGTAGATTTCATGTCCTGTTTGAGTACGAGAGTCTAATGGGTGAACTTCTCGACATGGATGTAGTTAATGTCCCTACCTATGATTGGGGTCAGGCAGCAAGCACTTCTATTAGAATGGCCGAAAGAATTACAAAACGTTCCGAAATATTGGTTTCAAAGATTGTTTCTCCAGAACGACTTGCAATAATCCAAAATTACTGCAAACCAGTTATGGAAGTCGTATTAGTAGAGACACATCCTAAAACAGGACAAGTAAATTTAGAAGACCTAGCAACAAAAATTTCTTCGAAAACTGCAGGATTTTATTATGAGAATCCAACATATTTAGGAAATATTGATGGGCAGGGACAAAAAATATCGGACATTGTTCATAAACAGGGAGCTGAAAGCATTGTGGGTGTTGATCCAATTTCTTTAGGGATCTTGACTCCTCCCAGTAACTATGGAGCAGATATCGTGTGCGGGGAGATTCAATCTTTAGGTATCCATATGCAATTCGGCGGCGGGCTAGCTGGATTTATTGCGACTAGAGATGAAGAAAAGTATGTTATGGAGTATCCATCACGACTTTTTGGGATTACCCACACCGCTGTCGAAGGAGAATGGGGTTTTGGCGATGTAGCATACGAACGAACATCCTTCGACAAACGAGAAAAGGGAAAGGAATTCGTAGGCACAATGACAGCATTATGGGGCATAACCGCTGGTGTATATCTCGCATTAATGGGTCCTAAAGGAATGCAAGAACTGGGCCAAGTAATTCTACAAAAATCACAGTATGCAAGCAAAAAAATCTCGGAGATTAAAGGAGTCAATGCACCGTTTTTTCAATCATCACATTTCAAGGAATTCATTGTGGATTTTAATGGTACAGGGAAGACAATAAAGGAAATAAACAATTCTTTACTAGAAAAGGGTATATTCGGAGGAAAAGATCTTTCTAAGGAATTTCCTGAACTGGGAGAGACCGCATTATATTGTATTACAGAGGTTCATACAAAAGAAGACATCGATCGAGTAGTTCGGGCATTGGGTGAATGTGTGAGTTAAAAAGGATGTGATGGACTTATGGGAATGAATGAGATACCAAAAGTTAGAAAATTTCATCAAGCTAAGTGGGATGAACCGGTTATCTTTCAGCTGAGCCAGAAAGGAGAACGCGGAATTTTAGTTCCTGAAATAGAAAAGGAAATTGAAGCCTTAGTCGGGGACGGACTGACTGACCTTCCTGAAAATATGCTAAGAAAACAACCTCCGTTGCTTCCTGAACTTTCTCAAATGCGAGTTCTCAAGCATTATCTTCGTATATCACAAGCGACCTTAGGAGCTGATTTCAACGTCGATATAGGTCAAGGCACATGCACAATGAAGTATAGTCCTAAGATCAATGAACGATTCGCAACTTCTCCAAAATTAACAGCACTTCACCCAAACCAAGATGAAAGTACTGTTCAGGGTATTCTCGAAATAATGCATAAGACAGATCTATTTTTAAGAAAAATATCCGGGTTAGATAGATTTACATTTCAACCCGGTGGAGGTAGTCACGCAATCCTCGTAATGGTTGACATTATTCAAGCCTATCATGCTTCTAAAGGGGAATCTGAACAAAGAGATGAAATAATTACAACTATCTTCTCTCATCCGTCAGATGCAGCGGCTGCTGCTGTCAAGGGATATAAAGTAATTACTCTCTTTCCTGATGAAGACGGATACCCAGATTTTAAGGCACTAAAAGCAGCTATCTCCAATCGTACCGCAGGGTTGTTAATTACTAATCCAGAAGATACAGGCATATTTAACCCGGAAATGATAGAGTTTACAAAAGCAGTCCATGAAGTAGGCGGTATTTGTGGGTATGATCAGGCCAATGCAAATGGAATATTGGGATTTGCGAGGGCTAAAGAAGCAGGATTTGACATGTGTTTCTTCAACCTTCATAAAACGTTTTCTTCACCACATGGATGTGGTGGACCAGGTGCAGGAGCTCTTGGCGTAACAAAAGAATTAGCGGATTTCTTACCGGTACCACTTGTAGACTATAATGGAAAGACCTACTCTCTTAATTACAACATTCCTAAAACCATAGGAAAAGTACGCGGCTATTATGGAGTAATAGGTGCTGTAATGCGAGCTTATGCTTGGATTATGAGTTTAGGGAATGAAGGATTGAAAGAAGTTGCGCGTATAGCGGTACTTAATAATAATTACCTTCTAAAGAAGGTGTTAGAACTTCGCGGTGCGAGTGCTCCGTATGCTAAAGGTCGACATCGCATTGAACAGGTTCGGTATAGTTGGGAAGAGCTAACTAAGGAAACAGGGGTAACAACAGAAGATATCACCAATCGTATGATTGATTTTGGTTTTCATATGTGGTCTAGCCACCATCCGTTTGTCGTGCCACAACCGATGACACTTGAACCCACTGAGTCTTATTCTAAAGCGGAAATTGATGAATACATTGCTGGACTAAAGAAAGTGGTTGAAGAAGCATATAATACCCCAGAAATCGTAAAAAATGCTCCTCATAATAGTGTCGTTCACAAAATTGATATGGCTCCATTAGATGATCCATCCAAATGGGCAATTACATGGAGAGCGTATTTGAAAAAATGGAAACGATAAATCCCATACTATCTTCTTAGCTACATTGTTATCTGAAGAAATCCATTGGAACCTGGAGAAGAACTAATGTTTCGGAAACAACCGGAGGGTTCTTCTCAACTAAGAGTTTTTTCTAGATACTTCTAATGGGTCGTGTCCCCGCTCTTTTAATAATCGATAGGCCAGTTCTCTTGGTTTTTTCGGAACGTCCTGTTCCTCTCCCCGATATATTAGATACGAAGCACCTGTTGGGCATTTATGTACGCAAACTCCGCACCCTAGGCATAGATCAGGCTTGAATGACACTTTTTTACCCGTGAGTTCAAGCGCCTTCATAGGACAGCGTTTAACGCACCAACCACAGGCTTTACATATCCCTGCATCCATTTTTCTGATGTAGGAAGACTGTTGATGACCTCTTGGAACCGGTTCAGGCATCTTTACAATAGATTCTAGGTACAAGCAACAGCTCGAGCAGCAATTACAGATTGTATCTATACCTTCTACTGTATTAGAAACACCATGGACCAATCCAGCATCAGCTGCTTTAGCCAGTATTTCCAGCGTTTCTTCACGGGTTATTTCCTTTCCCAACCCACTTTGTACTATATATCTGCCTAACTTATCAAAGTGTAAACAATTTTCTGTTTCATGTTTGCAGTGATTCTCTCCAAAAACGGGGTCGAGTTTCTTCCTGTGACGGCAGGCGCATGTAGTCACCGAGTAATATTCTACCTGATCTATTACTTTCAAAATATCTTCATAGGGTATGATTTTACGCTTGTCTTTGATAGTTTTATTTACTGGAATTGCCCTGAGACCCTGCGTATGGTGTCCAACGACATCGCTAGCTAGAATATCAATATAATACTGGTTTAATAACGGGCTGATCTTTCTATTCCATTCATCATCTATCCCTGGCCAACCAGGCGTGCGGTAAAAAATAAGTAATGTATCTCCCAAGGCATATCGAACTGCATTTCTTCCTTCTACACGGTAAATAGCCCCTTTACGTGCTAATTCATCTAATTTCCTTTCAAGCTCATCTATAGGAATTTTTAACTTTTCTGAAAGTTGATCAACTGAGTGAGGTAAGAATGGGATTTTAGCTAGAAACACAGCTTCTTCAGGAGTGAATCGTAGTTCCAATATTGGTAAGAGGTAATCGGATTCTGGCATCCCGAATATCCAAGACTGGAAGTGATTGATTAAATCACTATAACCCTTATTAGTCGACACAGTGAGAGTACTCCATTGCTAGGAAGAGCGAATGTCATATCCTTCGACATTACGACTGTTACATTCATGAATCGATTCCTACTTTCTAAGTTTTAAAAGGTTTCAAGCAATCGCAAGTTTACAATTTTTAAAAGAGGAAGCGTTGTTCTATTGTAACCTCGAACTTATCAAGCGCAGAATATTTTTTTATCCTATGTTGTCATGATTGGGAACATTCCAGGTTTTAGTAAGTTTTTCTCCGTTTACTTATGTAGATAGTTACAAAAAGTCCTCCAGTGAAGAGTACAATGATTTTATTCGTGTCAATCATCTCAAACTCTGGTATAGTAGGAGTACTGTACCGCCACAGGTCATTAAACTCACCCGCGGTTGGCGAAACATTGTCCTTACCGTATCCCCCGAATATCCAGAAGTCACCAGCCGCGTCTATCCAGGAAACGAACCAAACTCTGCCTCCTGGGATGTTGGAAGCCGCAGGTGTTCCTTTTGTCCCGTACGTCCCCAATGGGTCATATGTATTGTTTCCTGACATCCAAGTCCATTCACCCGTGCTAATATCGTACCACCACAGGTCATTGAGATAACCATATAACCCAGCTCCCCCGAATAACCAAAGGTCACCACCTTTGTCTACCCAGGAAACACCTCCTTCCCTAGCTCCTGGGATGTTGGAAGCCGCAGGCGTTCCTTTCGTTCCGTACGTTCCTAACTCGTTTACTATATCACTTCCTGACATCCAGGTCCATTCACCCGAGGTAGTATCGTACCGCCACAAGTCACCGAGTTCCCAATACGTTCCTTCACTATCGAGGCCTTTTCCTCCGTATAACCAGAGATCATTGTTTGTGTCTAGCCAGGAAATACTTACCCTCCTCGCTCCTGGGATGTTGGAAGCCGCAGGTGTTCCTTTCGTTCCGTACGTTCCTAACTGGTATCCTGTATCGTTTCCTGACATCCAGGTCCATACACCCGAGGTAGTATTGTACCGCCACAGGTCATTAAGCGGGCCAAACGCCCCATCCTTATCGTAGCCGTTTCCTCCAAATAACCAGAAATCACCGCTCGTGTCTCGCCAGGAAATACTGTAAACTCTGGCTCCTGGGACGTTTGAAGCCGCAGGTGTTCCTTTCGTTCCGTAGGTACCCGCTTCTCCCCACGTATTATTCCCCGACATCCAGGTCCATTCACCCGAGGTAGTATTGTACCGCCACAGGTCATTGAGCTGAGCTGTCGCAGTGGTAGTATCGTAGCCGTATCCCCCGAATAACCAGAAATCACCGCCCGTATCTCGCCAAGAAAGACTCCCAACTCTGGCTCCTGGGACGTTGGAAGCCGCAGGTGTTCCTTTCGCTCCGTACGTTCCTAATTGGTCATGCGTATCGTTTCCTGACATCCAGGTCCATACACCTGTGGTAGTATCGTACCGCCACAAGTCATTGAGATATCCTGATCCAGTACTACTTTGACCGTCTCCCCCAAATAACCATAAGTCGTCACTCATATCTACCCAAGTACTACTACCTCTCCTTGTTCCTGGAACGTTAGAAGCCGCAGGTGTTCCTTTCGTCCCGTAAGTACCCATGTGGTATATCGTATCGTTCCCTGACATCCACGTCCATTCACCTGTGGCTGCAGCCCCCCTATCAGTGATGAGTCCCGTAATCAAACCAATTACAATTACTAGACCAAGCAGACTAAGTAAAAATGTACTATTCCTATTTCTAGTTCTAGTTTTCATTATAACCATGCCCTTCAAAAATTAACTTTATCATGTAAAAACTTCATAGATATATTAAGTTTCTTTTGTTAAGTATTTCTTCTTCACAGACGTCAATAATTAATACAAAACTAAAAGAAAAAAGATAATTCCACAATTAATCAGATAAGTACTTGAAAATTAATCTTTTGTAACTAAACACACTCATGTTAGTATCAATGATTATACATATGTTGACAAAAAGATTGGAATAAAGCTAAAACACTTGTGGAAGCGATTTTAAATAATTTTTAGTTTTAAGAATTCTTGAATTAGGAGATATTGCCGCCAAGATTAAATGTAGGTATACAATTGCGTTAGCAGACTGTTATTCGCTCGTCATTGCACAACATTTTTCAATTTCAGTTTATTTCATGAAAGAAGAAGAAATTACAGAGAGTGTCCAACAAAAGCTACAAAAAGATTTCCAATTCAAGAATAGCTTACTAAACAATGAAATCTTAAGATAATTATCCAAAGATCAAAAAATTTACCTGGGTTAGCTCTTGAAGAGCATATTTGAGAAAACAAGAAAGTAATTCAAGAAGTAAGGATTCGGATGAAAAAACTAGGATTAATCATAAATCCCATCGCAGGAATGGGAGGTAAAGTAGGGCTTAAAGGAACTGACGGAGATGATATTCTAGAAAAAGCAAAACAACTTGGGGCAGAACCAGAATCCCCTAGGCGAACAAAAGAAGCTCTCAAGAGAATGACTTCTTTAAGAGATGAAATTGAACTAATCACCTACCCAGACGAGATGGGTGAAGATGTAGCTATTGAATGTGGATTTCTCCCCAAGACTATCGGTTCTATAGAAAAAGGAAAAACAACCGGAATTGATACTCAAAAGGCTTCTAACGACTTAAAAGAACTCAATGTTGACCTTCTCCTATTTTCTGGGGGAGATGGAACTGCACGAGACATTTACAATGCAGTGGGAGATGAAACAGTCGTACTCGGAATCCCAACAGGCGTAAAAATGCATTCAGCTGTTTATGCGTGGAATCCCTTGAGAGCGGGTGACTTAGCTGCGTTATATCTTCAGAATAAAGTTAGAAAAGTGAAAGAAGCTGAAGTAATGGACATTGATGAGGATTCTTATAGAGCTGGGTCGTTAACAGCCCAATTATATGGTTATCTAAAGATTCCCTTTGAGGAAAGACATGTTCAAGGAATGAAATCAGGTAGTCCCCCAAATGAACAAATCTCTCAAGAAGCTATTGCTGAGGACATCATTGAAAACATGGAAGATGATACTTACTATATTATTGGTCCTGGTACGACAACAAGACCTATCATGGAAAAATTAGGTCTAGATAATACCTTACTCGGTGTAGATCTCATCTATAACAAAAAGTTAGTTGAAAAGGATCTTAATGAAAAAACTCTTCTTGGGCATCTTTCTTATGGAAATAAAACAAAATTAATTATTACCCCAATTGGTGGTCAAGGATACTTGTTTGGAAGGGGTAATCAACAATTAAGTCCTATAGTAATTGAACAAGTCGGAAAAGACAATATTATAGTAGTTGCTACAAAGCAAAAAATTCAATCCCTTAGAGGGAAACCCTTTCTGGTTGATTCTGGAGATAATGAAATAAACCAAATTTTAAGCGGTTACATCAGAGTAATTACCGGATATCATGAAAAAGCTGTCTATAAAGTCACTTTTTGAGTACTATCATAGATGTTATTAGTCAGTTCTTTGTTTTAGGGATTTTCGCATAATGTTGCAAACCTACTGAACGGATTTCAACATATCCTGCTTCTTTCGCTTCAAGCATATAATCTTTTAATCTTCTTACACCTAATGTTTCTTGCCAATCGGGATCTTGGATACGAAGTTCCATCCCAATCGCAGCAAACTCTACTTCCTCATTCCCTTGGTTATGTGCATTATTCAGTATTTTTAGTAAAGGAGCAAAACGATCTTCTTTAGCAATTCGTTTGGGCTCTTTTAGCTTCTCTTCTACTAAAGAGACATGAAGTTTTGGGGGAGTCCCTGTAATTTCAACCAACCCCTGCTTTCTTGCAGATTCAATATAATTTATTAACTTCTGTTGCCCTGTATGATTTCGCCATGCGGGATAACGCTGATTAAGACGTTTTCCGACAACAGCAAAAGCTGGTGAGAGTTCCTCGCGTTCTTGGAACTCTTTTAAGACCTCGATCAGCGCTTCAAGATAAGTTCCATCTGTTAATTCTTTCTTAAGTTGAAATAAGTCTTGCCAATTAATAATAAAATCCGCTTGAGCACGTAACGTTGGATGAGCCCCCACAGGGGGAATGACGAGCACAATCTCATAGCCGATGTTCCGTAAGCGTGCTAACGTATAAGCGAAATCCTGATCCCCCGAGATCAATATGATCCGTTGTGGGGGTGGATTATCTAAAGCAAACATCATCATATCAGTAAGCATCATTTTATCCGCTGCATCTTTCTTAGCGGAAGGGACATCCAATAATTGAATGCCCGACCGTTGAAGCTCAAGGCGCATTGAAGCTTTGAGGAGGTTAAGATCAGCATATGCACGGATTTGACGGATAGAGCCAAATTCTAATAAACTATGACGTAAGTCTTGCACTACAGCCGTCCCAGAAACAGCCGCTGGTGGTTGACAATTTTCAATGTCCCAAAAAACCGCTACACGAGTTAATAAGCGCTTGGATTGATCTTGAACTTGGTCTTGATCTTTGATTGTGCCTTCCTCATTAACCATTATCATACTCCCGTTTAGATAGAATCATAGAGAAAAATTGGGTTCATCTTCTTAAAACTTTATCTTCATAAGACATATAAAGTAATAAAAACACGAAAAAAGGATTATTCATATACAAAATATAGAATTTACCGTTTTGGCTTTAGTTCTTCTATAAATTGGTTCAGGTTTTCAATAGCTTTGGACCTGACGTAAATACACCGAATTCCTAATTGGATAACATACTTATGAGCTACAGGTTCATAGTAATATAATGAATAATGTAGACCAATTCTTATTTCTGAAGAAAAAAGAGGAACTTAACACATAATCTTACTTCTAATAATGCTTATATTATACCCTTAGAAGATGATTAAAATTCCTTTTTGGAGGATAAAAAAATGAAAAATAAATACTACGGTCTATTTTTCTTGGTATTATTAGTTTTTCTGCCTTCATTAAAAGCTTCTCCAACAGAGGCAAGGCTGAAAGCTGAAGAACCAATTAAAATCGGATTTTTTGCCCCAATAACAACTGCATCTCTCGCAGTGTACGCACCGTGGTCTATGCAAGGATTTGAACTAGGGTTGGTTTATTCTACTGACAACACTAACGCAACAGACGCAGGAAGACCTTATGAAATTACTTATTATGATACACAAGGTTCTGCTACCGACGCACCAACACTAGTCAGGAATGCTATAGAACAGGACGGCATTGACATTCTCGTAGGAGGAACTTATAGCAGTGTTGCTGGTGCAATTGCTCCTATAGCAGAAGAGTATAAAAAACTCTATTTCATAACTCCTGGTGCCGATTCAGCGCTCACAGGGGCTAGTTTCAATAAATACACCTTTCGAATTGCTAGAAATAGCTGGCATGACGCTTATGCAGGTGTAACTTATGCTATGGACACACTTAATGCTACCAATTTTGCTTTTCTTGCAGCTGACTACTCTTTTGGATATAGTGGCGTAACTGCAATGAAAGCGGTAATAGCTGAGAAAGGTGGAACGGTTGCTGCTGAGGAATATGCTGCATTAACAACTACTGACTTTACACCTTATATAACTAATATCTTAACAGCAGACACATCGGATGACATAGATTACTTGTTTATCATTTGGGCAGGCAGCTTTACAGCTCTCTTTGCTGATTTAGCGACAAATGAGGTCGCTAACTACATGGAAGTCAGCACTGCTGTCATCGACATTTTGTCAATGAACTCAATTGAAGGAACTTTGACCCCACCTGCAACTTTGGTCGGTGGAACAGGATTGTGTCTTTACGGGTACGAATTACCCGATAATGCCGTTAATGATTGGATGGTACAAGCCCATATAGATAGAAATGTTAAACCAAATGGAGCCTTGGGTCTTAACTACAGGGTTCCAGAATTGTTTACTGCTAGTGGGTTCGCTACTGCGCAATTCTTAGTCGAAGCAACAAATGAAATCACAAGTCTGGATACAGAAACAATGATTCGTTATCTAGAAACTGGTCTCAACATTACCACACCTAAAGGTCCAACATATTTGCGACCTGAAGATCACCAAGGTCTTGCTGAGATGTATATTGCTGAAGTATGGCTAGATGACAGGGCAGCATCTGAAACAAACGGTATTCTCATTGCTAAACTTGTTGAACGACTTCCAGCAAGCAAAGTTGCTCCACCAATTGAAACTACGTACACTCCAAACCCATTAACTACTACAGAACCTACAGATACCTCAACATCTTCAGAAGAAGAAGCACCAGGATTTACAATAACACTTGTAGTTATTGGTGTGAGTGCGATAGCAACACAGGCATTGATGAAACGTAAGCGTAGAAATTAAATATAATAATAATTCTCGCTTAGTTACATGAACTAATCCATCCTCTTTTTTTTTTTATTTTAATATTGTAGATTAATACATAATTCCAACAAATCTTTAAGAAAATCTATCATGATAATTAACTTATGTTGAAAAACTAATCTTTTAATAATCTAAGAGTGAAAAGGGTGAAGAAAGATCAGAAATGAAGATTGGTCGTGGGTCGGTGATTATGCAGGGCGGCGTACCATCCTTTCTCCTAATCGAGAAGCCATATTCGACAGTATCGAGAATAAACGTTATACCTTCAATGAAATAAATTCTAGAGCTAACCAATTAGCTCGAATTTTAACAGAATTCGGTATAAAGAAGGGTGATCGCGTTGCTATGTTTTCTAAAAATCGTATCGATTGTATAGATTTATTTTTTGCGACAGGGAAGATCGGAATAATCCTGGTTCCCTTTAATATCCGATTAACTGCAAGAGAGATTGAATATTTGATAGATAAAACACGACCTTCTCTCTTTGTATATGACCCTGATTTATCAAATCAAGTTACAAAAATGAAGAAAATCCTGAAAATCGACCGATCTCTTGTTTTTGGTGAAAAATCAATCGATAATGACCAAGCTTCTCTGCTATTAATGGAAAAAACCTCTTCCTCTCCTATCGAAAGACCTAATCTTGCTTTTAAAGACCCTCATCTAATTTTATTTACAGGTGGAACTACAGGACCACCCAAGGGAGCTATATTATCCCATCAACAAATTTTTTGGAACTCAATTAACACAATTATTTCATGGCGATTGTGTCCTGATGATGTCCAACCTTTACTCTTTCCTTTATTCCATACGGGGGGTTGGAATGTTCTTTTAATCCCATTCTTTCATCTAGGTGCTCGTTCAATTCTCATGGGTGATTTTAATCCGGATGAGATAATTAGAATTATTGATCATGAGAATTGCACAATCGTTATAGGTGTACCTACGATGTTTCACTTAATTTCCTTATCAAACCTATTTAAATCTGCTACTTTTGATTCTGTTCGAATTTTCATTTCTGGAGGAGCACCTTGCCCTGTTACTATTATGGAACGTTATTGGAATAAAGATAAGCTCTTCAAGATGGGTTATGGCTTAACAGAAGTTGGACCCAATAATTTTTACCTACCAGAGAAGGATATTAGACGTAAACCGACATCTGTTGGTTTCCCTGTCTTTCATTGTGATATGAAAATTGTTGATGATGGGAATCAACCTGTAGAAATTGGAGTAATTGGGGAATTACTTTTAAAAGGTCCACATATTTTCTCTGGTTATTGGGATGAACCAACAGAAACGAAAAACACCATACAAAGCGACGGATGGGTTCATACTGGAGATTTAGCAAGACAGGATGAAGAAGGCTTTTTTTATATCGTCGATCGGAAAAAAGATATGTTTATATCTGGTGGAGAAAATATTTATCCCGTAGAAATTGAAGAAATCTTATACAAACATCCCGCGGTTTCACTAGCTGCAGTTATCGGAGTACCAGATGAGAAATGGGGGGAAGTAGGAAAAGCTATAGTTACATTGAAACCTGAAGGAACAGTTACTAAAGATGAACTCCGTAACTTTCTTGATGATAAATTAGCTCGTTATAAAATTCCGAAATATTTTGAGATCCGTGATTCAATGCCAACAAGTGGAACTGGAAAAATTCTCAAAAGAGAGTTGAAAAAAGAGAGTGGTGATTAAAATAACTTATCGTCCAGTCGGTTTAGAATCATGGGGAGTGTATCTTCCCTCTGCCCGTCATACAAGTGATCATATATCACAAGAAACAGGGATTCCAAAAGAAGTCTTGGAAGAAAAGTTTGGGTTAATAAGCAAAACAGTCCCTGGGCCAGAAGATCATACTGTGGCCATGGGGGCATTAGCTTCCGAGGAAGCTTTGGATCGAGCTGGAATCACTGCTGATGATCTTGATGCGATAATATGGGCAGGAGAAGTGTATGCTGAGAGACCAATGATGACCTATGGCATTAAGCTCCAAAAATTATTAGGTTGTCCGAGCAGACCATGGGCTTTTGACGTCAATCAGAGATGTGGGACTTTTTTGGTCGGAATGCTCTTAGCTAAAAGTTTGATGCAGATTTATCCGGATATGACACATGTTTTAGTTGCTAGTGGGTATAGAAATTCAGATTTGATCAATTATAAAAATGAACGATCTCGATTCATGATAAGTTTGGCAGCTAGTGGTGCAGCAGCAGTACTAAAAGCCGATTCTCGAATAAATGAGATATTAGGAATATCTGCGATATCTGATGGGAGATTTGCTGATGATGTGTATGTCCCAGCTGGAGGAACTGAATATCCGATTTCGAGCGATGCATTAGAAAAAAAATTGAATTATCTAGACGTTATTAACCCCTCTGATCTGAAAAAGAGATTGGACCAATTTTCTATGGATTCCTTTATTAAAGTTATTGATGAAGCGTTATTACAATCAGGATATACCAAAAATGATATTGACTACTTAGCTCTATTACATATGAAACGAAGTGCATTTGAATATGTCGCAAAAGCGATCGGAGTAGACCCGTACACTCAATCTACCTACTTTGATGAAATAGGACATAATGGACAGAATGATGGAATTATTTCCATTGAGTTGGGAATTAGAGAGGGCAAAATTAAAGACGGAGATGTCGTTGTAATAGCAGCTGCAGGAATAGGTTGGGCATGGAATGCGGGGGTAATTAGATGGGGCAATCTAGAATAATAAACAAATCTCAGAGATGAAAACCATTGAAAGTCCGTAAATATTCTGATATTAAAATTGGTGATAGTGCAGAATTAAAACGTACTATAAGTGCCGAGGATATAGAAAAATTTGCTGAAGTAAGTGGAGATTATAATCCGCTTCACATGGATGAAGAATATGCCAAACAAACTATGTTTAAGGGTCGAATTGCCCATGGAATTCTTTCAGTCGCATTTATCTCCACTGTATTGGCATCAGATCTGCCTGGTCCGGGTTCAATCTACCTGAGTCAAAAATCAGTCTTCAAAAGACCGGTGAGAATTGGTGATACAATAAAAGTAAAATTAGAAGTTATACAAAAGAATGATGAGAAAGAGTATATTATAATGAGAACAACTTGCACTAATCAAAAAGACGAATTAGTTTTAGATGGGGAAGCTGTTGCTACGCTTATGCGATTGTAAATAATAGAAATTTGGATAATTAGCCGCAAAGAAGGAAATCTAATGACTCCAACAAGCAATTTCATTCTTAGTGTTCGAGGATTAACCAAAAAGTTTGGCGGTCTAACTGCTGTTAATAATGTTAGTCTAGATATTGAAAAAGGCTCAATCAAAACAATTATTGGACCAAATGGCTCGGGAAAGACCACTTTTTTCAATCTAATTACTGGAGCACTAAAACCTACTAGTGGAACGATTATCTTCAATGGAAAAGATATTACGAGACTTTCAATGCATCAACGCACTCAGAATGGAATCTCACGCTCCTATCAGATTACTAATATTTTTCCACATTTAACCGCTTTTGAAAATATACGTTTAGCTGTTCAAGCTCATGGTAGGGGAAGATTAGGTTATTTTAATATTTTCAAGAGAGCTGGATCAATTACAGATTATCATGATAAAGTAATAGAAATTGCCACGACGGTAGGGTTTGATACAGCTAGGCTCTACATTCCGGCAAGGTTGCTCCCGCATGCTGAACAAAGGAAACTTGAAATTTCAATGGCTCTTGCTACAGAGCCAATACTTCTCCTACTCGATGAACCTACCGCTGGTATGGCAGTTGAAGAGATTCCTGAGGTTACTGAGTCTATTTTAAGAGTTAAGGAGTCTTATGGAGATAAACTTACAATTATAGGTGTTGAACATAAAATGGATGTTGTGATGAGGATTAGTGAAGAAATTATCGTTTTGTCGAGTGGAAAGATGATAGCTAAAGGATCTCCAAAAGAGGTTCAAGAAAATGAAGAAGTGTTAACAGCTTATCTAGGTGGAGATGCTTTAGAATGAAGAACAAAATTTTAGATGTAAATGACATTCATGTTCACATAGGTTCATTTTATATTCTCCAAGGAGTTTCTTTCGAGATTCCTCAAGGAGAGGTTACAGTATTTCTGGGACGAAATGGAGCAGGGAAATCTACTGCAATGAAATCGATTTTAGGGCTTTATCCATCCACAGAAGGCTCTATTAAGTTTAAAGGTGAGGAAATTAATGGACTCTCCACTCACAATATAGTTACGAAAGGTATTGGTTATGTTCCTGACACTCGAAGGATATTTGGTACATTAACCGTCGAGCAAAACCTTATTGTAGCAATGCGAAAAGGGAAAAAAAGCCGTGAAGAACGATTTGAATTCGTGTTTGACTTATTTCCTGATCTAAAAAGATTCTTGAAAATGAAGGCAAGAAATCTCTCAGGAGGGCAGCAACAAATGTTAGCAGTTGCCCGTGCATTAGTCAATGATAACGATTTGTTATTGGTAGATGAACCAACAGAAGGTCTTAGCCCTTTATTGGCAAAAGAAGTTCTTCAGGCGTTAGATCAACTTAAAGACATTATTACAATACTGTTGGTTGAACAAAACTTCAAAGCGGTTACAAAGCTTGGAAATAATTATTATATTTTTGATAACGGGGCAATAGCCCATGAAGGTAAGGACATGGATGAACTAATGGCTAATAAGGAAATTATTACAAAATATCTTGGTGTTAAAGCCTGAAATCATGAAAAAATTAATAATGGTGAATAATCCTTGCAAATAAAAGATTTTTCTCTGGATGAATTTCTGAAAAGGTATCCACAAGTCACTAAAAGAATGAAACTGTTATCACTTATTAGTTTAGTAGTAATTGTAGTCCTGTGGGCTATAAATGAAATAATTAAATCTCAAGAAACCTTCCAAATCAAGATGGGTCGAACAATAATTGATGGTCTAGCTTTCAGTATGTTACTTTTCCTTATGGTTTCAGGCTTTTTCTTAATTTTTGGATTATGTGATATAGTTAATTTCGCACATGGAGCCTTTTTCATGCTTGGAGGTTTCTTGGGCTATGAAATTTATCTTGCAACAGAGTCATTGTTATTGAATTATTCCATATTCGAGAATAATCTCTTTGTGATGTCTTTAACTGCATTTATAATCGCTTGTATCTTAACTGCCGCAGTCCTTGGTATATTGGGCGGAGCAATTGAGTATGTCACAATAAGAAGATTATATGGACAATTAGTAGGACAAGTCTTACTTACCGTTGGTTTTATGTACATTATTACTAAATTCTGTGAAATCTGGTGGGGATCTTCAGTTTTCACGTTTACTATTGAAGCTTCTTCAGAGAAAAATTATTTCTTTCTTGGTTTTACTGATACCATTGATTTAGGACGAGGGTTAGTTTTTTCCATGTATCGAATAGTACTGATTTTTGTTGGATTTGCTATAGCGGGTATTATGTTTTTAATTTTTCAAAGAACACGTATAGGTTTGTTAATCCAGGCAGGTATCGAAGATCCTGAGATGGTTGAAGCCTTAGGGACAAACATCCGCATGATGTTTACATTTGTATTTATGGCAGGTGCAGCACTTGCAGGATTAGCAGGGATTGTATTAGTTCCATGGTTGGGAGCAAATTCAGGTCATGGTACAACTTATCTTCTTTATGCATTCGTAATCGTGGTGGTTGGTGGTGCTCACTATGGTCGATTTGAAGGCACCTTCTTTGGGTCTTTAATTGTAGGCCTGGCTACAAAATGGACAGAATACTTCTATTCAGAATTGACAGGCGTAATTGTATTCCTGATTATGGTTATTATTTTGATATTCAAACCAGGTGGTCTTACTGGAGAGGCTTAAAAATGACTTTTAAAGAAGAACTGGGTTTCCTAGACAGAATATTGAAAATTGTAGAGTCAATGTTATCAAATAATAAATCCCTTATTGCTGTGATCACTTTTCTCTACGTACTACCATTATTCACAACTACAATTAGGTCTGACCTTCGATCTTTATTAGACCTATTGACATTTATAATGATTTTTGGAATCCTAGCTTTATCATTTGAATTACAGCTAGGAAGAAGTGGTCTCCTTAATTTTGGACAAGTAGCCTTCTTTGGGGTTGGTGCATATACAATTGCATACAATCAACTAGATCGGTCTGTTCTTCCAGATCTGTTGGATGACATCTTTACAGGTGAAATTATCTTTTCTAACTCAATGATAAGTCCTATCTTTGATCTAATCTATTCAATCCCTGCCCTTGGACCTTTAATAGAAGATTATCTCCTTAATACCTATATTTGGGCATTTATTCTGGCAGTGTTTCTTGGTATGCTTTTGGGCTGTCTGATGGGACTCACAACAAGTAGATTAAAAGGAACTGGTTTTGCTTTTATTGCCTTAGCCATTGCTATGGTTATTTATAATTATTACAATGAAAATCCCGATATCTCAGGGGGAGAAACAGGATTATCAATCAAATCGCACCCTCTCTTTAAATCATTTGATACTTATCAGTATTTTATAATTCTGACCATATTATCATTTTTTCTCTTTCAAATTATGATATTTTTGTTTTTTAAAGAAAAAAGAAGTATTTCTCCTTTTCTTTTCTCTAAAGAAGAAAAATTTCAGCGCAGAGGACCCAAATCTAACAGTTATGTGATTTATGCAATGATTATCGGCATAATTGGACTACTTTTAACATTAATTATTCCCTACGCTCTTGCTTTCTTGTCTAAACAAGATATAATCCCTAGTGAGTTAAACATAATCAATAATATTACAAATATGCAAGAAATTCCAGAATATGAGAATTATTTTCGACTAATTCCTAATCGTTATTATTTTGTCTTATCATGTTTAGTAATCACTTATATTTTTATCAAACGTCTTACAAATTCTCAATTCGGCAGGACAATGGCTGCAATTGCTCAAAACGAAGATCGAGCCGAAGCCCTTGGCTACAATGTCTATTTATGTAAGATTATTGCAGTAGGTATTAGTGGAGGAATTGGAGCACTCTCAGGCGCTTTATATATCACGTATAACTATACGATAAGTCCAGAAAACGCATTACACGTTGTAATAACTATTGAAGTTATGCTCTATGCGATTGTAGGTGGATTAGGCACGATATTTGGACCCTTGTTTGGAGCTGGACTTGTTATATACTCAGGATTTAAATTGCCAGAGATTATAGATGATATTGGAATGGATCTAAACGATATTTTGAATGAGTGGAACGACTGGGCTCATAACGAAAATATACCTATTTTAAAAGATCTCACATCCATTTTGAAAGAACTCGAGGTCACCGGGGAATGGTGGCCAATCATTTTAGGTATTATTTACGTATTAATAGTCCTATTCTTTCCTTATGGTATTATTGGGACGATTAAGATCAGATCTCTATCAATTAAGGAGAAATTAAGACTCTATTTTAGAATTAGAGAGTCAGAATACTGGTTATATGCCTTACTTGTATCTAGCATCATATTGTTGTTTATGTTGGAGTCACAGTTATCCTTATACCTTTTTCCATTGGTTGGTATTCTGATATTAATAGCACTGAACTTTAGACCTAAAAGACATAAGATATGATTGATTGATATGAAAGTTCAATAGAAAATTCAACAAATATCGAGATATGAGGTATTCAGTTGCCCTATGTAAATGTTAATGACATTCGGATTTATTATGAATTCCATGGCTCCTCAGAAGGTACTCCTCTCATACTCATTGAGGGTTGGGGAACGCCTTTATGGGTTTGGTTTAGACAACTCCCAGTGTTCCGAAAAAAACATAGAGTTCTGATTTTTGATAATCGTGGAGTT
>JAEOTF010000203.1 GCA_016840025.1 Candidatus Hodarchaeota archaeon | reverse complement strand
TATTTGCTTGGAAGAACTAAAAATATGCAGATAGAATCAAATGAAGATTCCTCGAATGTTGACAGCTTCACAGTAATAAGTAATGCTCCCTAATCTTCCCTCACTTAATTATTTTATTCTCAAAAGCGATTAAAATACCAACCCAACAACTTCAATGAGTATAGCATTAATGTTAATCAGCTTGTACCTCATTAATTCTTACAGACCTAAAAAGTATTTTTAGGTTATGTCCAACAATTTATTTTGTACATCCAATTTAAATGATGAGAGAGAGTTTAATTGTTCTATTAATAGAATTAGAGCACTTATACAGTAACCTTTGGGTTTATACAATTTACGCTGAGTTTAGTGTTTAAACTGACTCTCCAGTCTTAAAAGTAAGAATACTATTGTTGGTTTCCTTCAGTCCAAGTTCGTTTCTTTTTTGATGGACATTTAAATCTGTTTAACTTTTAAAATGTAAGACTAATCACTAACGCAAAAGTTAAAGATAGAATGTTTTAGCGTTCATAAAACGTCATTGACAGGCAAATAACAGTTTACAACAAAATTGAACGTTTTAAAACGTATGCCTGCACAAACAAAAAAAATCTAGGAAAAAGCATAATGAGATCTGCTACCTCAGAAAAACTGAGCTTTATGGTTAAGAAAGTGAAAATGCAAGAACTTTTCTTCGTTTCCTTATCCGTTATACTAATACTAATTTTATTAAGTAATTCCTCTGGAAAAGGATACGAACAGGGAGTAGCTAATTCTTGTATGTGTCATGGAAGTGAGAGTGATACGATCACAATTGAGATGGTTGGTCTACCGCAAGAGGGTTATCAACCTACAACACCTTATAACCTAATGGCAACTGTAACTGACTCAAGCCTTTCTTCATCAACTGGAGGAATTTGGGTTAAAGTAGATAACGGAACCCTTAGTACAAGTGATGCAAATCTGAAACTAGATGGGACAGATTTAGTACAGTCAGCTAATACTGCCACTTCATGGAACTTTACATGGACAGCTCCTGCTACAGGTAGTGGATGGGTTCAATTGGCAATCTATGGAATGGTGAGTGACGGTGTTGCTAAATCAGGTGATTCTTGGAATTCCACTGTCTATCAAATTAATGAAATAGGGGGAGATACTAGTCCACCTCCCATAGTATCTCCTTCTTCACCAAATTATGAGTCAAACATAATGACAGGAGTTTTTCTGGCAACAGTTCTATTTGCTGGATTTATTGTGATCGTTTTTGTGATAGATCACAAAGCACGTAAAAAATAATTTTTGAGGTAAAAAAAATGGGATTTCATGGTCCATCGCTTCATTTTCATTTAGGTGCCTGGGCTGTTTCAGCCGTTTGCACCTTTTTTGCATTCTGGCTTTCACTTTTAAGTCAATCAGAGCTCTTAAAGGAGAAAACTCTTCCCAGGGAAACCGCAAAGAGATATGTAGATCAGTTGGATTTCACAGCGCATATATGTGGTATTGTAGGTTTTTTTGGTCTGGTGGTAACAGGATTTGCAGGTTGGATGGATGCCTCTGGACTAGAACTGTGGGAATCTTTGAGTGTAGAAGGTATTACAACAGGGTATGATACCTCAATACAAAATGAATTTCTAGCCTTTAAAGTAATTTGGAGTATCATAGGGATGTATTGCTATCTATTCTCGGGAATACTGAGGGTTTATTTTGTCAATATACGGAAAAAGCGAATGTATGATCAACATTTCGCTATTCGTGCATTATATGGTGAAAGTACTCTCTTAGGATTGTTCATCATGGTATCTGTCGCCGCAGCAGGTGGAATTCTTATTGCAGGTGAGTCTTTCATTGAAGATGTGCCTATCATGAACGAGGTTCTCCCAGGAAATGATGGTATCCTGATATTAATTACAGTTTTATCAGTACTTCTAGCATTTATTCTTGTAATATCTTCCATCTTAGCGAAAGAACCAGCTAAGGGCGGATAATAGAGAAAGCACTGCAAAATACTTTTTTTTCTGATCTTCTTTCCCCCTTTTTTCTTTTAATGCTTCAAATTCTGGTAGTATACAATCTCACAGCATATGAGAATTATACTATAATTACACTTGTTTAACACTTATATTCTTATTTAACAGAGTTAAAGATCATTATTCTCATTTCAAACTCTGAAATATGGCTATTTTGTTTGTTTAGCTATTTTAGAGTCAAATTTTAATTCTGTTGATTTACACCGTTTTATTGGTATTAACTGTTTATTCTGTTTTTATTGTTTATAGAAATGGCTATTTGCACAGTATTTTTGGTTTAAACTGTTTATAATATTTATACAGAACATAACAAGCTATAATTTTAAGAATACAACAAATAACCAGTATAAACAGAATAATATGACAATACAAAGTGAAGTGAAATAGTATGAGTGAACTAAAAGAAGGAATCGAGATCAAGAAAGTGGCAATAATTGCAATACTCGCAATTGTTGGGTCCTATTTAATTGGTTATTTGATCACCTTTGATGGTGCAGAATCTATTTTTTACGGATTCTTTATAATAATTGCTTTCCTAATGCTTCTAAGTGTTCTATTGGCAATGGTAGGTGGTATTCTCTATAACTTCTATCATTTCGTTTCTCCCGAACCAGGAGAAGCTCCTGCGGACAGTTAAGGTCAATAAAATCATTTTCTTTTTTTTCTTTCAAACCTTATCAGTCTTTAAATCTTAGAACACAGAGGTGGTCCAGATACCTAACTCAAAGAGGATATTCTATCTAACAGTATTTTCACTAATTCCTATAGTTTTTTTGTTAATTCTATTCAGTACCATACCTTCATCTCCTGGAAATGGATTTGGGGGAGGCTATGGTGGTGACTGTGGTAGTTGTCACGGGGGAGAATCAAGTACTATTGAGATTGAATTAGCAGGTTTTCCTGTAGACGAAAATGATACTTCTCTTTACAATGGAACGGTAACTTATAATCTAATGGTTACCGTAACCGACTCTGCCATTAGTTCATCGACTGGTGGCGTTTGGATTATAGTAGATAAGGGAACCCTTAGTACAAGTGATGCGAATCTGAAACTGGCTGGAGCAGATTTAGTACAATCGAGTCATGGTGCTACTTCATGGAACTTTACTTGGGTAGCTCCTGCTGAAGGAAGTGGATGGGTCTTATTTACGGTCTATGGGATGGCAGATAATGATGATGGAGCAGTAAGTGAGGATTTTTGGGGATCTAAATTCTTCCAAGTCGCCGAATTTGGAGGGGATGAACCACCCCCCCCTCCACCTGTTGTAGAAGAGGTAGACTGGTGGCGCTTTGATCTTAGAATTGAAGATTGGACGGAATACATTGGTGATGAATTAGAACTTTCCGACTTTCTCCTCCTTGTTCTATTTGTGCCAATAATAGCGATTGGATTCTATCTTAGGAATTGGTTATTAAGTTTCTTTGCCATTATAGGTGCAGTTGCGGTCTTATGTTATATGATCCCCGATTTTATGTCGGATATCGTCTTTGACATAATGCCTCTAATCACTTTAGCTGTTCTCATAGTAGGTGTTCCTATTCGAGTGTCAAAATGGGTTTCTGGACCAAAAACCGTTGCAATTAGACCAGATTCACTAGGAAAATGGCTTCTTATAGCAATTTATGCGATAGAAAACTTGTTACTCGACCTGGTATTTTTCAGACGAATTTTTAGGCGAGATAAAAAGCTTTGGGGCATGGTCTGGCCCATGCATGCCACTGCAGTACTTTTAATATTAAGCGGAATACATCATAAAGTTCATGGTTATGCTTTCGGTATAGCTGAGTCACCAGGTGTTCCGGTTCGACAATTGATAAATACAGGGATTCATGTTCCTGGGTTGGAATTCTCGGAAGAGCTTACCTTAATAATATCACTCATTTTCGTTGGTGAACTCATTATTCTGACCTTACGTCGTAAGATGGTTGGAAAAGTAAGTCTGATCACCAAACCCGATGTGTATTTGGATCTTCTAGTACTTATATTTCTTGGATGCTTGGGCATTATTATGTTCTTTGCAGAAGGACCGTATAATGCATGTACTTTAGATGTTTTCGGCCAAACTTTGGAATTTACAGGTATATTAACGCTACATGCTTTCTTTGCACTGCTTTATTTCCTAAGTATTCCTTTCACGTTTTACACACACATCTTCGGTGGTGCAATTATATCAGCTGTATCTGATGGACTTAGACGAGCACAACTGGAGACATAACGGAAGGTGAACGGTATATGGAAAAATCAAAGGAAATTGAAACAGAAAAAGTTTTCGTACCCGTTGATAGATTGACAAGATTACAAAAGACATTCATTGATACATGTTCGCACTGTGCTGTATGTGCTGACGCTTGTCCCACTTATGTAGAATCGGGCGAAAAACACCGATTGATTCCAGGTGAGAAGTTAGCATATTTACATAAATTAGTAGACGCACAACAAGCCCTGTTAAGAAGATTATTCGGGCCAAAACCTGTTGATGCAGAAGAACTATCCGAAAGAGCGAATGATCTTTTTACTTGTACACTTTGTGGTCGCTGTACAACGTTTTGTTCCTTTGGAATGGACCTACATTCCCTTTGGCCAACATTTCGCGCCACTGTTCATGATGTTGGATTCATTCCCGAATCTATAAAATCAGTTGAAGAAAAACTCAGAGATAAGAAAGACCCGTACGGTATGGGCCCTAGCAATCGCGAATCGTGGGTTAATTCTCTAGATTCGATTGATGTGCCGATTAACAAAGAGGCAAAGGTTCTTTATTTTGTAGGATGTAATGCAGCTTTAAAAAAAGAAAATAACAATATTCCAATCTCTCTTGCGAAAATTTTAAACCATGTTGGAGAAGATTGGACGATATTGGGCAAGGATGAAGTCTGTTGCGGCAGCCCAGCGCTAATGAGCGGGGATGTAAAAACTGCTAAGGAATTACTACAAACAAACGTTGAGAAAATAGAGTCGTTAGGAGTAAAGACATTAGTTACAGGATGTGCTGAAGGTTATCGTATATTTCGACGGGAATACCCTCATCTTCTCAACAAACTACCTAGATTCAAAGTGCTACATGCAGTAGAGTTGATTAATCAATATATAGCAGAAGGAAAACTCAAGCTGAAGCAAATAGATCAAAGAACGACTTATCATGACCCTTGCGATTTAGCGCGTTTAGGTGGAGTACTGGAAGAACCGCGAACGGTACTAAGAGAACTCACCGAAAACTTTGATGAAAATTTCATCGAACTCCCCGAAAACAAGAATAATTCCCGTTGTTGTGGTGGTGGCGGATTAGTTAATGTTTTTAATCCGGATATGGCAGTGAATATAGGCTCTAGAAGAATCAAACAGGCAGAATCGCTGGATGTTAGTACTTTGGTTACTGCGTGTCCTACCTGTGTAGTGACATTAAAAGCAGCTGCCGAAAAAAACGGAAGTAAAATAGAGGTACTTGACATAGTTGAACTATTAGCAAGACAGTTAGAATGAAAATAGAACAATAAAATCTTGAGGAGATAAATCTGACCACTGTAGAAGTAAGCCCCACTCGTAGAAAAATCTTACAGCATCTATTGGTTGAAAGCAATTTCAAAGAACGTAAAGGAAAGTCTATTAGAGAAATTGCGAACACATTAGGCTTAAGTCTCAACGCGGTTCGTCAACATCTTACCATCTTGGAAAAAGAAGATCTGGTGTTTCACCAGGAGAGACAGGGAACAACAGGTAGACCCGCAATTGTCTATTATCTGCATGAGAATGCAATGGATAGATTTCCTAAGGTCTATGTGGAATTTGCTTTGGATCTCCTTGGTGAGATAGAACTCAAACATGGAATTGACTCAACTGTCGGGATGCTCGATCGGATAGGTGTAAAAACTGCTGATCGTATAATAGAGCTAATGAATACCCGTTACCATATCGATTTTCGTTCGCTCCCGCTGAGTCAACGGGTGGACTATGTGGTCAAACTCTTCGATTTTTACGGCAAATACCCCGACCTCATTGAAGAAAACGATTCCTATGCCATGAAAAACTATAACTGTCTGGTGTACAAGTTAACGAAAGCGAATATCCTCGTGTGTAAGGTAGATGAAGCCATTCTTCGGGAATTGTTCGGGAAACCTGTCAAGAAGGAACTATGTCTAAGAGAGGGAGACAATTACTGCTTGTATCGCATTAGAAAGTAATGAGCTGTTTCCAATAGAAATATTACTAGAAATCGGGTGGTAGAACCCACAAAAGTCAAATCATTGCTTCGATCTCATCCGATTGAAGCTTATCTTTTTTCTAACATTCAGCAAGATTTGATAGGATTTATTGACTTATTCATATTCGTCTTTTACTAAGAGACGAATATAGGAAATTTAAACCATAAAAACGTTTTAAACTGTAGAATTCTAATAGAAATATTCATCATTTAAAAAACTAAATATATATGATTATTAGTTATTATAACAACTCACTAATACAAGAAAACAAGAGAGAAAACGATGAAAAATATCAAGCCAAAGGATTCAGAGTGTATTTATCTCTCTCTCTCATTGTTTAAACCTAATATGAATCACAGTTGCTTGATAAAATCGGTATAAGTGATTCTTCATCTTTAAGAACCTGACTAGGTATAGTTAGAACCAATATGAAGGTTAAAAAATGACCGTTGTCGAACCAAGCCCCACACGTAGAAAAATCTTACAACATTTGCTTGTAGAAGCCAATTTTAAAGAATCGGAGGGGAGTTCAATCAAAGATATTGCGGACACTCTAGGGTTAAGCCTTAATGCGATCCGTCAACATCTTACCATCCTGGAAACGGAAGAATTGGTGCTTCGTCGTGAGAGACGAGGTATTACAGGTAGACCCGCGATCGTCTATTATCTGCATGAGAATGCCATGGATACTTTCCCCAAGGTCTATGTAGAATTTACCTTGGATCTCCTAGAAGAGATGGAACAAGAGTTCGGAGCTGACTCGACAGTTGACATCCTCGATCGGATTGGTGTAAAAATTGCTGATCGGATAATAGAGGAAATGAATATCCAGTACAACATTGATTTCTGCTCGCTTCCCTTGAGAGAACGAATGGAATACGTGATCAAGATTTTCGATTATTACGGCAAATACCCCGATTTAATTGAAGAAAACAATTGCTATGCCATGAAAAACTATAATTGTCTGGTATACAAGCTAACAAAAGTAAATGCCCTCGTATGTAAGGTAGATGAGGCCATTCTACGGGAATTGTTCGGACAACCTGTCAAGAAGGAACTATGTCTCAGAGAAGGCGACAATTATTGTCTGTATCGCATTAGAAAGTAATAAGCTGTTTCCAATAGAAAGATTACTACATTACTTCGACTAATAGCTGACAAAACCACTCTTAGAAAAGGTAATTACACTAACAAGAGTGGAGAGTGATGGGTTCGAATCAATAAACCCACAAGTGGTAATAAACCGCTCCACCGTGTCTTGTAGTGTTGGAATCCACAAAAATCAAATGATAGTTCTGATCTCACCCGATTGAGGCTTATCATTTTATTAGCATTTAGTTAGATTTGATAAGATTTGTAGGTACTGTCAGAAGGGAGTGCTCTTTTAGAGTTTTATTTTTATTTGGGAAGAAATAATGATACTCTATTTTGTGAATCTTGTAGTTGCTGTTGATCTAAAAGTTATTACCCGGCTAAAACTATTAATTAACACAGAAAAATATAGATGTATCTAGATTTTGAATCTGCTGTTAACATATGTAGCGTTTTATAAGGAGCATCAGGCTTTGGCATTTGAAACGATCAAAAAAATAGACGAACGAGTCATTTTAACGGCTTTATTCTGTGCAGCTACAATTAATTATTTCCTTATATTCTTAACTGTTGAAACATTTACGGGGTTCAATGTAAGTGGGCATCCGATTTTTTACATGGTTCCATTCGCCTTTGCGAGTTACCTTTGTTTTGGAATTGTACTTTTAAGTGCCTTAATTTATCTTAAAACGAAAGATATCAAGTTTGATCTCATTTTACTTTCAGCTGCCCAAACAGGTGTAGTAGTGGGAGCAATTACGATTATGGTGGGTATGGTGTGGGCGAAGGTTGAATGGGGTTATTTCTGGCAATGGGAAGCAAGAGAGACCGCGACATTAATTATGTGGTTAATCTATGCAGCATTACTGATCTTTCGTGAAATGGTGGATGAGAAAGATCACGAAAAGAAGGCTACGTTATCTGCAGTGTTTGGGATTTTTGCTTTTCCTTCTGTTCCTCTCTCAAACTTCGTAGTAGGTGCACTTCACCCTAGTCCACAACGAACAGAGCTTGGCTCAGGTATTGACATTTTATTGATGTCAAATTTCTTATTCATCGGGATAATAACATTAGTATTAGTTTTTATATCTTATAAAACGAACGAAATTGGCTTAAAGCTGAAAGAAAGTATAAGGCAGAGGATGGAAGCGATAATATGAATTTTTGGGAAAAATAACGATAAGAGGTGTTAAATATGGCAGATATCTTTGATGAATTATTGAACTCCGAATTGAACCTAATGTTCTTTGTTTCAGTAGTTGTATGGGGGATGATCTTCCTATATCTCTATGTGACTAATAATAAGTTAAAAAGATTGGAAAGAGAATTAAATAGCTTGAAAGAAGAGTAATTAAATTAAATATTTTTTGAATGGAAATAATTGCTATGGAAGAAAGCTATTATAACCACCATCCCATACTTCGGCTGTTTGATATTACAAAAACCTATGGATTTACTTATGCCTTGAAAAAAGTGAGTTTAGAGATACTAAAAGGAGAAACCATCGGAATTTTAGGAGATAACGGTGCTGGAAAAAGCACGTTGATGAAAATTATTTCATTATTAATAAAGCCCACTTCGGGAAGCGTAGAGCTATTCGGAACTAAGGTTAAAGATGATCGGCATCTTTTTAAGAAGGAAATTGGAATTTTATTGAGCCATTCTTTCTTTTATGATGATTTAACAGGACGAGAAAATCTTGAATTTTTCTTAAGAATGACAAGGCGAACAGATTCGGCCAAAAAGGTTGTTGAAACCGCCATTAAAGAATATAAGATTCGATTTTATATAGATCGGCCGGTGCACGAGCTTTCAACTGGTATGGCAAAAAAGTTAGAAATATTAAGAGTAGTTCTACCAAATCACCCGAAGTTACTTCTACTTGATGAGCCGTTTAGTGGACTTGATGTTGCTAATAGACAATTCTTAAATCAACTTATCACTGACAAACCACCTGAAACAACAGTTATAATCTGCTCTCATGACTTTAACGCAGTGGCCCGCGTGTGTAACAGAGTATTCTACCTTGAAAAGGGAAAATTGTTGAAAATTTTGACTCCCTCCGAATATAACTATTTCTTAGACCGCATGAATTAAGGAGAGAGAATACATGTCGATCATTACTGACACTTTGTTTCTTGCTAGGAAAGATATTTTATTAGAATTCAGAAAAAAAGAAACTCTCTTCTCTATGGGAATTTTTTCGTTTGCTTCGATTCTACTTTTTTCTACTCTCAATAATTTAGTCGATTTATCGCTGAATGCTAAGAATGCAGTTTCAGCTGCTTGCATGTGGTTTATACTTGTTTTCATGACGATGCTCGGGATGACATCTGTCTTTTCGAGAGAAATCAAGAAAAGTTCAATTTATTCGCTACATTCTCTTCCAGTTAAACCCCAAGCGATTTTTTTAAGCAAACTAGTTTATTTAAGTGTAATTCTGACAGTTGTTGAGATATTTACCCTGATTTCAGCGGTAGTTTTTCTAAGAATTGATTTCCGAGGAGAATTTCTTCTTTTTTGCCTGTTATTTGCAATTGGAACACTAGATCTAGCCACTGCAGGATGCGCAGTAGCCTTTTTAACCATTTATGCAAAATCGAAGACCCTCGCTATTCCTATTTTGTTCTTTCCTTTGATACTTCCTTCGGTTTTGATAACTACACAGGCCACTATCGATTTAGTCTTTTATAATGATCCAACTTCGGTTCTCCAGAATATCCTTCTACTCATGATTCACTCGGTACTAATTGTTATCTTTGCCCTCCTAGTTGTGGAAGAACTTATCGGTGAATAATTCGAACCTTCAGCCTTCTGTGTACTTAGATGGACATTTAGTGCTAATCATAGTAGCCTTGAATTTCCAAGTGGTAGTAGAGAGGAGTTTTCCTTCAACTAACACTGTTTTTCCCAATTCAAACCCTGTTGGTCTCTCTACATTAATATCTTCGATATAAATTATTGGACCAGTGCTATTTGTATCTTCTGGATCTCTAATTTTGAATCCTGTATCATTGGTATCAATAACCGTACCTACTACTTGAATACGTTTTCCAATGAGAGAATCAACGTTAGATTTGTCCATTATCTCTTGAACACTATAAACTGGTACAGAAGATGCTAGTAATAGATAACCGATTGCACCAATACAGGTGATAACTAATACCGCTGCAATTACGACATTTCTAAGATGTACCATATAGCTCAACCTTAATTTTGATCAGATTGAATTATTACTGTTTTCTTCTTCTATATCTTCTGACTTAGTTATATCTTCTGCCTTTTCTGCTTCATTTTTCATAACTTCAGAAGACGCCTTAAAGTCAAGCAATCTCTGAATTACTAATGGTAATAGAGCAACATGAAGAATAATACACCCCGCCCATAGAATATTGATATACGGGACAACTTTAACCTGAACCAGTGCTAAATTGGTTCCATATTGATTTGTACCTGCATCTTGGGTGACAATATAATAATCTGTCCAAAGAGATGAAATTATTGTTACTTTACGATCATATCCCCATATTTGGTCAATAGAGAGCCTCGTAACACCAGCGCCGACAATACTATTTCCTGATTTCAGTAGGAATTCGATATTGTATTCTTTGAGAGTCCTCTCTGACTCAGGAATAGTATCCTCTATTCTTATAACTTCTAAGGTAATTGTTGTTCCTTCAACTTGATATTCTCCCCCTCCTTGTACAATACCAGACCACGTTGTTATTGAATTAGCACTCAAAAGAGCCCCTAGCATAATTAGCAGAAATGATAGATGCAGCATCGTCTGGCCAGTTTTACGAAATAGATGTTTTGTCTCAAATGCCAAAACTCTGCCAAAATTGATAGTTACTCCGACTAAGGCAAGAAATATTAATGGAATAGCGAAATTTGCTTTGTCACCTGTCGTCCAAAAGTCCTCGAATAAAAATAGAATTGTATCGCTTGTTGACCAAACAGTATTTAGAAATTCAGGGGTTAAGTTTTCTTCATTAAGAGTATATTCAACACCACCCCAGCCACCAACAACGAATGCACCACCAGCGACTAATCCACCAAATATAAAGCCCAATCTCTTCCGAATATTCATGTTTGCAAAGAATGTACAGAAAAATCCAGCAATCAGCATGATGCCGCCGAAAATAGTCATCACTGTATTATAGAAATTCATATCAACAGTCATTTGTGGGCCATATTCATCGTATACTACGGGAAAGAGATTTCCAATGAAATCATATCCAACTGGAGCAATTAACCCACCGATGATAACATACGTCCCTATTAAACCCGCAAGAAAGGATATTTTTAAAGCAGTTGTCTTAGATCTACTGGCTTGAAAATCGTCTCTATCTAGTCCAAGATCGATATTTAAGAGACCTTTATTTCTAATTCCAAAAGCATGGGGGAGAAGAAATGTAGTTAGCAAAACACCTAGAAGTAATGTGATACCTTCATCGGCCTCTAAACTAGGAAGAAAGAAGGCAAGAATTTCCCCTAAAATAGGTATATTGCTATCAGTAGGATTGAAGCCATGTACGGTGTTAATAATATTGCTACGGGTTATAAAAGTAGCAAATAGGGTAGCTGTATATGTCATGCTGATAATATAGTTGCCCAAGTATTCATTTTTACGATAAAAAGGTTTTCCATGGTAATAGAGAGTCAAGAACAACCATGGGATTAAAGATCCTGTTTCTACAGGATCCCATGCCCAAAAACCACCCCAACCAAGTGTAATATAAGCCCAATAACCACCTAATATTATTCCCGATGATAGTACAAACCATGCTAAAGACACATTGAATTCGAGAAATTTTGTTAATTTTTCTTTACTTTCAAATTTGGGGGTCTTTCCATCGTCTAGCAAGGTAATTTTCGTGATGGCAATAGCGGTAGGAACCAAACATAATACATAACCAACAAAGATGACTGGTGGGTGAATAACGTTCCATATAGTCATTAATAACGGGTTTAATCCCTGCCCATCGGTAATAGGTAGGGGAATATTTGCAGGAAGGTCTACAGGCTTGAAAGGCTCATTAAGAAGTGTTAACGCTACGAGTGCGGATACTTGTGCCGAAGTAAACACAAATGCACGCCAAAGGATGGTTTCGTGAGCAGAATCGCGGAATAAAATGCGAAATATGAGATAACAGATTAAGCCTAGAAAACTCCAGAAAAAAAATGAACCAGCTCGACCAGACCAAATGGCTGATAATCTCATAACAAAGTCCATATCATTACTAACATAAAGATAGACAGTTTCAAAGCTATAATCCGCTGTAAGAATTGAATAACTGAAATAGAGAAAAGCGATAGTCAGTAATGTACTACCTGTAACAAGAGCTATCTCTGAGTAAATTTCCCATTTCTCAACATATTCACCAAATATGATGAAGAGATAATCAAGAACTAACGCTACTAAGCTTATTAACAACAGTAATGTACCTAAATCTAACTCTATTATTCCAAGACCAACATCAATCAACTTTCATTCTTCCTTCTCATTGCTCTTCGTGTTCCCCTCTTTGATCGACTTACCAGTCTACGTTGTCTTTGTACCCCTTTAAGTGTTCTACGAGCTTGCTTCTTCTTCCTTTCTACATAGATATAAAGACTCGCAGGAATGAGAATAACAATCGCAAAAATGGCTACTAGAACAAAAGTTATAGGAAAAGGAACTAGTTCACCATAGATTATTAAGCGATAAGTGATACTATGACCAATATTCCCTTGACCATCAATAGCTTCATAATAGTACTCAAAATCATGTGGACTGCTAAAGCCATCAGGAAACTCTATAGACCAAAAGGTTCCACTTATGGAAGTAAGCTTTTTTGTTTCTATTATCTTTCCATCTTCACGGATATAAACACGAACATTCGTAACAGACCCTTGAGATGGAATATCCTGAGCAAATACAGTCATTGAGAGTTTATTATGGACATCAACCTCAAAGTTAGGCGCTATAGCAACTTCTTCAATGTAGGGACCCCAAACATCTTCTTGCCAGAGAAAAAAGTATGAACCACGAACAACGATATTACCTAATGTATCATTAACATTTACGTTGAAATTAACTGTAGTTCCATCCAGTTGAGAACTAAACGTTGAATAGTACATATTGCCTATATTTGAGTCAGATTCCATTTCAACTTGTCGGTACGGTTCATTATTTAAAGAATAATTAAGAATCACATTAAAAATGCCATCCGAATCAAAAGCAGCAATGGTTATTCGTACACCGTCTTCAGGTCTCGGTTGGGAAGGTGACCAAAGTGCATTTAGAACCCCTGGTTTAGAATGTAACCAAAGGTTAGCCAGTTCATAGATTGCAAGCGCTTGAGTGACAGTAAATTTATTTCTTGAACTGGGGTCGCTTGGGATACCCCCTTGATTCATCCATTGATAATAACCTTCGTGAACATGGTCATAAAGTAACTCATTTGTAACTTCCAATACATCAAGAATTATATTATAATACAACGAACTGTTTACAAGTTTATATGCTTCATCGAGGGCTCTTATAGTATAAAATTGTCTTTCAGTAAATTTCTGTATGTCTTCTGCCTCTGGATCATCATAGGAATAAGTTGCATAAAACGACCCGTATCTATCATCCCAAAAGTAATAGACAACGTTATTTAAGAGGGTAAAAAAGTCATCGTAGTAAATAGTGTTACCTGTAGCATTATAAAGCTGAGCTAGAAAGTCCAACACTTGGGATTGAATGAAAACGTCAGCATAGGAGGGTTCAACAGTTTGATTATTAACATCCACTCCTGTATAGTAGAGATTAGTAGTAGAATTCCGACTAGTAGAGTTGATAAATTGATAAACGTCAATTGCTCTGGACAGTAGTAATGGATCAGAAGATACTTGATAATATTCTAAAAGGGCTTTTCCCATCAATACATTATGATCTACTCTCTTTGAGTCAGGTTTGTAAGGGTTATTTGGAAAAGGATTAGTACTTGCTACTAGGCCAATATGAGCAAGTACATAATAATACCCTCCATTGGTTGAATCCCAACCGTTATCATTCATAAAATTAAGGCATTCTAGAGCTATGTCAAGAAAAGTTTGATTACCAGTTACTTTGAACAGATCAACAAGTGCCATAATTGCTTGTCCTTGAACTGCAGGTATTTTATAACCTGGACCTTGATCATTAATATAAAAACCGCCGTATTCAGAATCCCAGAGATTCTTAATCATGTAATTTGCGGTTTCATTAGCTATCTGAATTGCATATTCACTTTGACTTTCATTAATAAGAGCTTCGGAAAGTTTCAGAAAGGCACGGATTGCCTGGGCTTGATCATAAGTCCATTTTTCTTTTACAATGTTTTCTGGCAACCAATGTTCATCTGTGGATCTATAAAATCCACCAGTTTCATTATCATATAAATAATCAATGAGTGCGTTTCCAAGCATCGTCGAATAATAAAGAAAATTAGGAAAATACCATTCCGATTCTTCTTGGGAAGTTGAACGAAGAACAGGTAGCTGTTGTGCTTCGGTCATTGAATATGTCGAATTAAACGCCTTTTTTTCCATATTAGAGGTGATATTATGATCTTCTTGTGAATAATTATTAGGAGTAATTTCTCCTGCTTTAAAAACTATAAAATAGGGAGTGGCTGAAAAAATTATCCCCGATAGTAGCATAAAAAGCAATAGAATACTAAACCACATAGTATAAGTTCGATGTTTTAAAGTTCCTTTCATTACTACTTTCATCTCATGGAATAAAGTCCTAATCTAAGTCTATTAACTGATAAACGTGAACTGTGTAAAGAAAATATGAGATTTATTTTATATTATGATTAACAGACCAATCCGTCCCAATAAATTCAAACCCAATAGATTACTTCAATCTAAAATATTAACTATACTAAGAATAATTAATCCTGAGAAACTATCTTAATATAAAGAAAAAAAAAGAAGCAGTGAAATTAAGATTTCCTGCTATCTATTAGGGAGGAATTGGCTTAGTTACGGCGTTTCCTTAAGTAAAGGGCAGCAACACCAAGCAGAGATATAGCTGAGATCAAGATTGTAAACTCAAAACCGGGTATTATTCCGTCGTCATCTCCAGCACCCTCGATGGCTTCTTCAGCTACGTCATTAGCTTCATTCAGCTTAACCATAGCCGCATCGAGTTTAGCTTTCATATATGCGGGATTGTGGTACCCAGCACTGCCGTCAGATTCGAAATACAGGGCGAGATCTTCGGCTTCATCGACTAATGCGTAAGCTTCATCGACTTTGTCTTGATCTACACCATCGGTCTCGTTTGCCTCATCGACTTTGTCTTGAACAGTCGCGAGTAGGGTCTCATATGCCGTGTACTTTGGAGTTACCTCATCTTGGCGAGCTTCAACATCAGCCACGGTTTTATCCGTATGACATCCTTCTTGATTGCAACCTTCGGGTATGTCCATGTACCATGTGTGGTTAAATTCGAATGGCTCTAGACCATTTGTCTCATTATGGTCTGTATCCTGCCATTCAGCATCGTATCCGTGACAAGAAGTACAGTTGAACTCAAAGTGGGTAGCTTTGTAGGTAGTGTCTGTAAGCTGTTCGTAATCACTGTGGCGTTCGGAAGTACCGTGACAGGTTCCACAAAGGTCAAGAGTGTTGTCTTCTCTTAGCATTGCTTCATTATCGTTGCCGTGGGGATCATGACAGGTCGCACAGGTGATTCCCGTGAGGTCAGTATTGTTCACCCATAGGTTATACTCAACTGCTGTGTATGCACCAGGCCAGTACGTGCCTTGTCCTGACACACAGACCATACAGTGATCTCCAGGATGACCGCTGGCTAAACAGTCGGCTAAGGAGTCATTGTGAGGACTGATCATATGATCCTCGTAGATAGCGTGACTACCACCTGTATGGCATTCACCACAGTTCGAAGCGTCGTGATCGACTACACCTGGTTCGTGGCAAGCCGCGCAGGTAATACCGAGATCCCACCAATCGAGAACCCCACTTTCATTTGTGGGGTTGGTGGTAAAGCACTCGTAACAACCTCCGGTAGCATTGAAACGCGATCCACTTAGTGCATAGTACGGAGTGGGGAAGTAATGGCTGCCATTAAACGTTATACTACTATGTCCTGCGGCGTCCCATGCAGTATGTTCTGCACTGTGACATCCGGAACAGTCGGCAGCACCCCATTCACCGGTGATTCCACTATGGTCAAAGTTAGGAGATCGCATTTCATATCTAGGGTTGATTACCTGTGTACCAATTCCAATTGCTACGCCAGTGCCGAGGAAAAGCAATGCCATCCAATATAAAAGGACTACACGCTTTCCGCTCCAACGACTCTGGTCTTTTAGCGTATCATAATTTTCTAATGTATCCATGTATCCATCACCGTGTGTTAGCTATACTTCAACACTTCCCTTTTTGACTTTTTTCATATTTTACTTCTAAAACTGTAATATTCATTTCCCCATGTAATTTCCTTATGAATGATGAAGAATGAATTTAAAACTTAAAATTGAGTAATAAGGGATGAGTAGAAAGAATTCAGACACTACATTGCAGTTAAAGCTTTCATGTTAACAAGACCCTTAACAACAACTAACCCGTTCTGCAGGAAATGTCTAACTCCATAACTTTCTAGCGCATAGCGAAACTCACGGCGTGTATTCTGGAAGAGTTTACTTGGACGGAGATAGAATTTCTTATAAGCCCATTTTATGAGTTCTTTAAGTTCTTCTCGTGAAAGCCCTAAGGTTTCCATAATAGGATTAAAGAGATTATATTTAGAATAATCGTGTTCCTTTATTTCCCCTTTTGTTAAGGCTTCGTGATAGAAACTGGTACCAGGATAAGGAGTAGCTATTGTAAATATTACTAAACTTGGATCAAGGATATTTATAACCCAGTTTGTTGTTCTACTGACGGAACCACGGGTTTCTCCTGGAAAACCAAATGAAACTGACGCTAATGAATCCATTCTAGCCTTTTTTATATTCTTAAAATATTGCTCTACTTGTATAGTTGTGGTTTTCTTATGAATGGTATCGAGAATCGACTGTTCACCCGATTCAACACCTACAAAGAGTAAACGACACCCTGCCCGTCTCATCATTGTTAAATGCTGTAAATCACCCTTATCCGCTCTTGTCGTTGCTCCCCAATAGAGGTCATCGATTTTTATGAGGTTTCTACAGATGTCTCTAACACGCCGATTAGACACAAAAAAAAGATCATCTACAAATGCTACCGCCTTCAGATTTAGCTCATCACGAACAACTGCGGCTTCAGCAGCGATAGATTCAGGGCTGCGAGGACGCCATCTAGCACCATAAAATGCAGACACACTACAGAAATCACACTTAAATGGGCACCCACGAGAGGTTATCATTGTAGTAGCAGGAAAAGACGACCCAAATAGACGATATTTATCCAACGGTAAGAGATGACGTGCAGGAAGAGGTAAATGATCAATGTTTTCTATAAATGGAGCGGGAGGATTATGGACAATCTTTTTAGGATCCTTTTCATCTCTGAAAGAGATCCCTTTAACATTTGTCCAATCTCGGCTATTTTCTATACAATTAAGATACTCAAGAGTAGTATATTCAGCTTCACCGCGAAATACAAGATCAACTGCATTGAATTTTTGATCAAAGCATTCATTAGGCATACTTGTGGGATGATATCCTCCAAAAGCAACTATAGAAGCACCAGTTTCTTTAGCAATATGAGCAGCATGTAGAGAGTCATATAAAGCAGGTGTAAGAACTTGAATTCCTACAAAATCGGGGCTCCAACGTTTTAAGTACTTTCGATAGGTTTCAAAATCCGCCCCTAAAGCCTTACAGTCCAAAATTTTAACCTGTGAATAACCATTCTCTTCTAATAATGCAGCAATGTAAGCTAAACCTAATGGAGGAGCGGTAAAATTGAGAAATGAAGAAACTATATACTTCGTTACATCAGAACCCGGTGGAACAACGAATAGGATCTTCAAGTTGTATTCCCAAAAGACCGAAATGACCTATCTTTTAAATTCTTAGAATAGTTCACAGTTGATGACAATTTATTAGACTGTAGTAACTATTTTTCATCTTCTTTATTTTTATTCGATGATTTAGAGGTATTATTCGGCTCAGAATCTTTATTGACCTGTGATTTAGGAACAAACTGGAATTCAACACTGCCATCTGCCCCTATTTTGAGTCGAGAAAGGTTTTTCGTGTCACCCTCGGCTAATTCAAGTAATTTGCGTTCAATGAATCTTTCACTCTCATCTCCTCCTTGATATGTTTTATTCCATATATTATACCGGCCACGGATTTCTTTACGCCGAAGTAAGCCGATGATTATTGATTCTACTTCTTTTTCATTTGTTTTTCCGCCAGCTATCCTAGCAATTTCACCTGTAGTAACTATCTGATGCGGCGGAGTGGCTATAAGAATGTTCTGAACTTCACGAATAAGGGCTTCAAGTCGAACAACCTCGGGATTCACCCCAGTCCCTTTGTCTTCCTCTTTAGAAACCCGTCCCATAACTTTTTCGATCTGTTTTGTCCTCTCCTCTTCAGCCTTCTTTCGACTTCGTTCCAGTCTTTCCCGTGCTTTTCTTCTTACTTCCTCTACATCAACTTCTGGCTTTTCTGGAACTTTTGGTCGTTTAAGAGCAAATGAGAGAGCCTCCCCACGGACAGCTTTGTTGTAGTTTTCTTCCATTACGAGAATTAACATTTCTGCAAAAAACACAAGTCCAACGGTAAATAATAGAAGAATTATTATGCCAACAGTAAACCATAGTTGAGCATCTACGTTCTCTAATTCGATAAAAGTGCGTATATTCGGTTTTTCAATGTCCTGGGCGCGGGCAAATAGCATGAGAACCCCAGAAATAAAGGCAAGTATTCGATAGACTTGAGCATTTCGAGGAGATTGAACAAGTGTGACTAGTGTAGATTTATTGATTTCAGTTTGATTATACTCAATGGATACATGATAGTTAAGATAGATTGGACCAGGTACTAGATAAGAAGGGCGTGATTTCTGTAGTGTGCGCCAATTAGATCGGAATTCTTTCGCTCGAAGGCTCATTAGGGCAGAAGATAGATTTTTTTCGACTATACGCTGAGAGACACTTTCTTCCTCCTTTATTATTGTTTGTAAGTCTAAAACACGACAAAAGACGATAGAAAAGTAGTATGAATAAGCTGCTAGAAGTAATGCTCCAAAGATAAAGAATTGGGTCTCGGATAGAGGCTTTGAAAGAACTTCTTGACTATTGGATGCAAGATATTCAAGAAAGACCATCACAATTACAAAAATTAGTCCCTGAACAATAGCACGGAGAAGCATACGACGATTTATACGTAGGTACGACTTCGGCATAAAATACAGGCTAATGAATGGTACTATGGCAAGCACAGCCATTGCAAAATCAAATGCTTCTGTCAAGTCAGCCATAATTTGTGCTCCATATCAATTAATTAGCTTTGGAAATAAATTTTACCTGCGAAGGGACTGATTTCCCATATCGCTCCATCAGATTTGCATATAGAGTTGATCTCTCAACCTTCATAGAGACATTAATTGTTATCTCATAAAGGACTATCAGTGGTACCGCCATCACTATCATAGAGAATGGGGTTGGGTCAGGCGTAATCACTGCTGTAAGAGAAAGTAGTGCAGCAATGACCTCTCTTCGTCGAGCTCGAAGGTCTTCGCTCGTGAAGACGCCGTTTAGGATCAGAAAAATAATGAAAACAGGATAAGTGTGAATTAATCCAGCAACCAATACAGAGAAGAAAATATAATTAATGAGTGAATCAAGATTAATGTAGATGAGAAGTATATCCCCCTCTAGTTCTAAGGTTCCCGAAATTCCTACCAGTGCTCTCATCATAGGAGGAACAAGCAACCAACCTATCAGTGCTCCGAAAAAAAACAAGGCACTAAAACTAATACTAATCCGACGAATCAAAATAAGCTCTTCATCGTATAATCCAGGGCGCATAAATTGATAGAGTTGATAGGAAATGAAGGGAATATTTAATATTGTCCCTATGATAAGAGCGAGCTCAATATAAGCAAGAAGAACTGTCATAGGTGAGCCCAATATGATTCTTACTTCTTTATCATGAATTTGGCTTGTAGACCAATCAATGATCCATTTGAGTTCTAAATAAATCGCAGGCTCATAATTCTCTGTAGTAAAATTACCTTCCAGATAGGCTTGAGGTAGAAGGGCGACCAAAAAGGAAGTAAATACGATGGCGATAGCAATAAACTGCAACCGTCTAAATAGCTCTTCCGTATGCTCAGTCATAGTAGCTTGAAAGTCATGAGGAGGTTGATCTTCACCACCACGCCCATGTAATCGGGACTCAAGCTCAGATAGTACGATTGGGTTCAATCCTCAGATCATTTCATGACTTAATTGCCAGTTTTTTCAAGGATCTCTCGAGAAATCTCATCAATTGTTTTTCCATCAGTCTCTATACCTAACTCTTTTGCACTTTTGATCAATTTTTCGTCTTCAGATAGAGAAGATGTAGGTTCTGCGCCCATTGCTGTTGTTTTGAGGTCTGTTGCGCCCGAGAGTGCTTTCTGGTATTCTCGATTTGCTTTTCCTAACGAACGAGCCATTTCAGGAATTTTATCGGGACCAAATAAGAAAAGTATGATGAGTATAATAATACCAATTTCAGGAAGACCGAGATTCATACATTTTCACCATAGGAATTTATTATCGATGACCATATTACCCTTTTAAGTACTTATATTTTCTATTTTTTCAGCTTTGGAGAGAGTCTCTCCACTTTTCGTCTCCTCTTCTTCCATTAGTTCCCAGATTGAGATTATCGGAAACAGTTTGGAGAAAATAGCATAAGCTAATATGAAACCTGCAACAGAAGCTATTGTGATTACGATCTCAACCCATGTTGGCGTATAAGGGGTCCAAAATGATGCTACAAAGGGTCGAGCGAGGGAAGGAACAACAATCACGAACCTCTTCATCCACATTCCAATTACGACTAATACTGCTGCAAGTGTGATTGTATGGATAGCTAATTCGCTTTGGGATTTCCAACAGGCGATGGATAGAAGAATTCCGGGTATAACCATCCCCCCAGCAAAGAAAATCCAGAAATGGGGTGCATAACTGCCTACTATCAATTCTTCCAACAACTCTACGTCTGCATCAACACCTCGATATACAGACGTTAGGTATTCCGATAAGGTAAAGTACAGATATAGGCCAACAAAGGAAAGAAGAAGAAGTCCCAGATATTTAAATTGTTCAGAGGTAATAATATCTTCAAAGTGATAGATCTTACGAAAGAGTGCCATTACAAAAATGATAGTCGCAATCCCCGAGTAAATCGCACCAACAACGAAGTAGGGACCAAAAATTGTACTATGCCATCCAACTCGCCAAGTCAAAGCAAATATCCAAGATATTACAGTGTGTACAGTAACTGCAATAGGAATGATTAAAATAGCCATTATTCCCATATTTCTTTCTAATCGCTCCTTTTGTTCATGGGAACCATGCCATCCTAACGCTAAAATACGGTATAAATATTTACGTAAATTACGTCCTGATATTTCATTGAATTTATCCCTAAGAATAGCAATATCAGGAATCATTGGGAGATAGAGAAAAAGGCTAGAACCAGTGACATATAATTAGATTGAAACAAAATCCCAAAAGATTGGTGATAGTAATCGTCCCTTGATTGGTACTAACCAGATATTTTCAGGACGTCCCAAATCTATAATGACCATAGAAGTACCAATTAGGAGTGCAATTACGGTTATTACCTCAGCCATGCGGGTAAGAGGTTTTCTCCATTCTGCTTGGGCCACTCGGAGAATTGCGGATATTAATGTTCCTGCGTGCGAAATCCCAATGAAAAAGATGAAATTCGTAATATATACCCCCCAAAACACACGTTGGTTTAATCCAGTAACTCCTAACCCACTTTGTAGTTGATGAATCCATGCAATAGCGCCAGCTAATATTATCAAGATGAGAATACTAACAAAGATGTAGAATCTTTTACCAATATGGAGAACAGGTTCCAAAATTCTTTCTTCTAGCTCTTTATTATACAACATGTTTAGTCACCGAAGCCCGTTTATATTGCGCAGTTTCAGGTAACTCCGCCACAAAAATCACCTTCCCTCGTGGAAGTGATTGGAAAGAACATGAAAAATAACCATCACTATCTGTCATACCTTTCCCTATGATTGATGAGCCAAATTGAGTCTCTCGTCGTAATAACACTGAGATAAAAGTAGCAGAGGTGCCATCTTCATGTGTTACAACGATATGTGCAGTTTGTGTTTCATTAGAATTACGTGATTCATGAATTTCAAGATTTATTATGGTATTTCGTTGGATAGACTCTCTGGGTTGATTGGCAGGAGGGAGATAGTAACATGAGGGACGGGTTCCATCCTCTTCCTTGTAACGATATCCTCCCTTTTCCAATAGAGTTTTATAAAGTGGAATCACCTCATGTGAGTTGGAAACGGCATCTTCATTGAAATTTCCATAATATATTGCCCCTGTTGGGCACGCGGGCACACAAGCAGGTAATTGACCTTGGTAAGCTTTGTGAACACATAGATCACATTTGACAACAGTTCCTTTTGTATAGGGGATTGGATGTTCGGGAGAATATTCGTGCGTAACTTCCCCATATTCTTTAGGTGGTTCCTTGAACCAAAAGAATCGTGTTTCATAGGGACATGCGGCCATACATAGCCGACAGCCAATGCATATTTTATGATCTATAAGGACTGTACCATCTTTTCGTTTATAGGTAGCTCCTGTCGGACACACATGCATACAGGGAGGGTTCTCACAATTCTGGCATGGTTTTGGAAAGAAATAGGAAGAAGGGGAAAATTCATCCAGTTTATATACACGGATCCAATATTGAGGGGGATCTGCGGTTAGATAGTAATGATCCTTCCGGCAAGCATAACTACATCGAGGTTTCTCCCCTGTAGGGTCATCTTCAGGAATTGACTGATCCACACATCCATTACACTTGGAGAGGTCAATAAGAAAACCCCAGTGTTTACTTGAATCATCTGGTACCTTTCCATGATCCATCGAAGAGTTTTTAACAGATTTATTCGACTTAGTTGAGGAAGAGGACAAAAAAGTTCCATTTGGAACCCCTACAAGCAGAGATCCACCTACCACAGCTGTTCCCATTCCAGCGAATGTGTATTTAAGAAAATCTCGACGACTAGTTTTTTTCATAATCTCTCATCCTGTTGGGAATTCTTCTTTTTGGCTGCTACTTCAGTTTCTGCTGAAGAAGAGGACTTATCGGTAATAATACGAAAAAGATTGTAAATTACGAAAAAATAGATGCATATGATTGTAGCTAGTGTTAACCAAACAACAACTTCTGCTGCAAGAAAAATTAGCTCTATTGCTAGATTTTCCTCTCCATCTTCTTCTGTGATAAAGAAAACTGTTGAATGAACTTCTTTACTTTTATATACATGTGTAGCATTGATTCCAACTTCAGTAAATCTTACACCAAAGGTGTGATTACCGCTAAGTTCGGAATTAGCATACATAAGACTCGCTTTTCCCAAGTCATCAGATGAAATTGCACTGATAATTAGATAGAAAGGTTGTATTTCGCTTAACCTGAAAAATTCTAACGTTTTATTATTAAGAGGTACTAGATTCTCGTCAAGTAGAGTTGCTTGGATAGTAAAATTCTCTCCTTGCTGAACAGAGGCAGGAATTGTAATATTAAGGCTTGTCTGAATCGTAATGACAGCGGACTGGATTAATACTGGAACATAACCCGACCGAATGTGACCCAACTGCTGGGTGTCATCCGAGGTCGCATGATACGCAAAAAACATATCGATTGTTTCATCCACCTGCATGATGGGATCTAAATTGTCTGCGGAATTGAGCGGGATGACAAACTCTAGAATGGTATGAGTACCATTCTCTGACGCCTCAAAATTCAGAATATCATAGGTTCCGCCTAATACAGTATCATTGGGATGTGAATAATCCGCCTGTCCCGTTTGATCATAGCAATAAGGTGATCCGTCATCACTTCCACCAAAAATAATGCTAGAATTAAACTTGTGGGCGCCAATTCCTAAAGAGACCCAGCCCAGTCCCGGGGAAACCATCCCTACGGACAAGTTCACCCCGTTATGTTCCCAGTATGTCATAATATGAGTCGTCGGTTCTTCATAGATGCCTTCGTATTCACCAGGGGCAATTGCCCCATCAACAATAACCTGAGAAGTGTTAGTAAAAGGAATTGGCTCATAGGACTGTTGTGAACTCTCCAGTGTTCGCTGTTCTAAGTTTCCCCTTATGTTTGGTACTGAATTTCCGAAGGAAAAGACTAAAATCATCATAAGAAAAAAAACTACAAATTTTGATAAATGATTTGATGAATCAAAAATAATAGGGCTTCTCACCGAAATCTCTTCCATTAGAATAATAAAAACACTGATATAACAGCATTAAAGTTATTAATTTTATTAAAAACCCTGACAAAGTGGACAGTTATTAAAGATTCTCACTTAGTTAACAGATTTATGAAAATACTCGAGAAATTACATACCTGTAAATGAGATTACATAATCCAAGTATTTTTAGAATGTTATTAGACGAAAAAAGTTACAAAAGGTAACCAACTCAAAAGTTGGATTTCATTATTTATTGATAATCATTTATTTTTAGAATCATCATCGTTTGGAATTGCAGACTATTTTTCTACTGTTTTATGATTGTTATCTTATTTTTATAATATTGAAATAAGAGAGGGGGCTTAAAGATGATTATACATGCCGAACTTTTCAGTCATTGAAGAACAAGGAAATGGCCACTAAATTTAGTGGGGAATTCGAAGAAACACTCCCTGGTTATGTGATAGTATACTAAATTGGGTGTTTTACACTTATATATCATTATTTAGAGGAAAATTATGTGGTTTTATGATTATTTTTCAAGTAAAACACTTATATGGTTTTTGAAGTTTATACACTTTACACGGTATAAACGGTATTTAGTTGTTACATTTTGACTCTATGTATAGTATTAGAGTTACATTTGTTAATTGAATACTATGGTTTATGTTGTAAAAACGAATCCTCAAGCATACTTTGGTTAATAATTGAATCTTAACACATCAATAGATTAACAAAGAAAGAATCTTTAATAATACATAACATACGAGCCGAATAGCATTAGTGGATGAGATAACGGTGCGATGGTCGTTCATTTATGGTCATTGGATTACTAGATACGTGTTATATATAGTTTTGATAACGATAATTCTATTGTTATTAGGAATTTCATCATCAATAAAGGTTAATGTAAATTCTAATCAAATATATCAAAACTCGCTTAGTAAATCGACTCGTTCATCGAAGAGTCTATCTCAGTATGATGTATCGATTCCATTAAATAATAATTCCCAGGTTATTATTGATGGGGCTATTGCCCCTGGTGAATACGAAGGCACCTATGAAGAACCGACGACTCATATTATGACATATTGGGAACATAATGGAGTGAACTTGTCAGTAGGTTTGGTTTCCCTGGGACTGGGTTGGGTTTCTTTAGGAATTGGAGACCATAAAACGGGTTCTAACATTATTTTTGGAGGAAGCGATGGTGGGGCCTCATACTGCTATGATCAAACGGGACAGGCGGATTATTCACATCCCAACGATACTACATTAGGCGGTACTTATGATATTCTGAATTTTGAAGCGTTGGAAAATGGTACACATACCACTCTAGAGTTTATCATGCCGCTCAATACAACCGATAGTTTAGATCCCATCATGCAGATGAATGAAACGATCGACATGTTTTTTGCCTATCATGCCACCTCCGATGACACCCAACAATTCGGCCACATTCGGTCGGGTTATGTTACTGTATTAATCCAGTCGGTTGTCATTACTATTCGGACGGGCATTAATATTACAATTCCTGCCTCTATTACGCAAGGAGAGAATTTTACTATCCAAGCAACTCTGGCAAATGAGACAGCTCATCCTATGGAAAATTATTCCATTGTTTTCTTTAGGGAAACCCAGTTCGCGAACTATGAAATCGCTACTAAAACATCTAATAGTTTTGGAGTAGCAAGTATTATCTATTCCAACCAATATTTACTTGGAAATTATACTTTTGGAGTCCAATTCAAGGAGTTAAGAATTGGTAATATTGTTTATGCAGGTAGTAAAAACCATTCTACAATTTTCTTCAGTTCTGAAGGAGAAAGTGAGAGAGATCCAGCGCAAGATCTTTTCTTTGATTTTGTAGAATTAAGTGTCTGGGCAGTTCTTATATTTGTTTGGAGCGTATATGGATACATTCTGTTTATTCTACTTCGTCTCAGAAATAAGAAACAACCAAATTTATCGAAAAATGAGATTAATGAATCATAGAAGGATAGTGATGAGTGGATCGAATTTGAAGAGCACAAGACGCGATTATCTGAAGTTTTCACTTTCAGGAATGAGCATGGCTTTATTAGGCGGGACTTTGCTCACTAGAGACCCGATAAAGAAGATGTTTAATATTTCAAATACAAAGAAACAGCCTAATAATAAAGAAGAAACACCTGATGACCCTAATAGACGTTGGGGATTTCTAATTGATCTTGCGAAATGTAATGGATGTGTTGATCAGCCTGTTCCTGAAGATGACCCTTCAGGGGAGAAACCTCGATGTACTTATGCATGTCGGAAGGATCACCAGTACATAAAAGCTGACCCGCCTCAATATTGGATTCGTGTATATAAGATCACTGATGATGCAGTTGAACCATACTTCTTTCCAAAGCCATGTCAGAATTGTGAGAACCCTCCCTGTATGCATGTGTGTCCGACAGGAGCTACTTTTAAACGGAAAGATGGCACAGTCCTTATAGATCATAATAAATGCGTTGGATGCCGAATCTGTATGGCTGCATGTCCCTATGAAACAAGATTCTTTTGGTATGGAGATCCTCCTAACACAATTGAAACAGATAGAGGATATACTCCAGAAAGACCAATACCGTTTCAGAGAGGAACTGTAATTAAATGCGACTTTTGTATGGAACATGCATACAAAGGAATGCCACCAGCATGTGTACCAGCCTGCCCAACAGGAGTAATCTATTTCGGAGATTTGAATGAAGATGCGGTTTACAATGGAGAAAAAGTAATTCCTTTGAATCAAACGTTGAAGGAAAAAGGTGGATATCGTTACAAAGAAGAGGAAGGAACTCATCCAAATGTATACTATTTACCTCCTGTCTTTTCTTCTCAAAGGAGAAATAAACTCAAAACAATGATGGACATCAAGTTCAGTTACGATAAAAACACCAAGAAAGAGTCACTTGTAGAAATCCTAGTAACTACCATCCATGGTGACCCTGTTAGACAAAAAGATCTTATAATTCGCTGTACAACCATTTTTGGAGAAAATATTCTTGCTAATGGGAGAACTGATTCTAATGGATTCTATTCATGCAGAATTGACCTATCAAATCGAAATAGAAATGAAATAATAGTTGAAATACCCGAATCAGAACAATTTGCACGAAGAGTGGTGAAGAAAGATGTACCAAGATAAAAAAACACTTGAAGCAACTGTTTTAGAACCAATATTCAATATAACTTGGCGCTTTTATCTTTTTATGCTTATACTTCTTTCAATAGTCTTTGTAGGGGCTATTGCCTGGATTCATCAATTAACGAATGGATTAAAAGTTACAGGATTAAATGATCGGATATTTTGGGGGGTCTATATCTCTAATTTCATCTACTTTATTGGAGTTTCATATTCAGGAACATTAATTTCAGCAGTTCTTCGCCTTACACAAGCAGAATGGAGAAAACCAATTACACGTATGGCAGAGGTAATCACTCTGATAGGGATTATTGTTGGTTTTTCGATGATATTTATCGATATGGGACGCATTGAGCGGTTACTTGTAGTCCCAATTGCAGCTAGAATCCAATCTCCGCTTTTTTGGGACTTTCTTTCGGTCACCACCTATGGTACAGGGTCATTCCTATTCTTATATGTTCCTCTCATTCCTGATATTGCCCTCCTTAGAGATAAATTTAACGAAAGACCAGGGTTTAGTATTCGAAGGCATCTATATCGTATTCTTGCGCTTGGGTGGCATGGTTCCCATGAACAAAAGGAGAAATTAGAAAGAATTATTTCCACACTAGCTTTAGTGCTGATTCCAGTTGCTTTCACTTGTCACACTGTGATTGCTTTCATTTTCGCTCTAACATGGCGAGTGGGGTGGCATAGCACAGTTTTTGGACCCTATTTCGTTGCAGCTGCAGTTTTTTCAGGAATTGCCGCAATTATGATCGCCATGGCAATTTTTAGGAAACTGCATCATTTAGAGGAATATATTACGTATTTACATTTCAGAAATTTAGGTTTCCTTTTACTCGCATTTTGTATGGGTTATACATACCTTTCTTTAGCCGAATACATTACCTCAACCTATCGAGGGGCTCTTGCTGACTTAGAACTGATGGAAGAACTAGGATTTGGAACCTATGCAGCATATTTCTGGTCTTTCTGGATATTGTCCCTTGTTCTGCCTACAATCATCCTGCTCATATCCTGTTGGAAATATAAAAGTGAGAAAGCTATCTGGGCAAGTGCTTTGGCTTCCCTGCTTGTTTTAGTAGGTATGTGGATTAAAAGGTATATTATCGTTATTCCAGCGCTTGCACGCCCTTTTGTGGCTGAAGAGTGGACAGAATACTCACCAACTTGGGTTGAGTTATCAATAACTATTGCAGCTGTAGCTGGTTTTCTGATAGCGTATGGAGTCTTCTCCAAACTCTTTCCGATTATCTCAATCTGGGAATTAATGGAAGAAAAGGAGACTAAAAGTGTAGAGACTCTCTCTAAAACTGAAGTAGTAATAAAACAATCGAATAATTAAAGGTCACCAGCATTTAACCCAGTCTGAATGAAAAATTAAGATTAAGGGCGATATGAAACTATA
>JAEOTF010000202.1 GCA_016840025.1 Candidatus Hodarchaeota archaeon | reverse complement strand
TTAGCTATCGCAACCCATATGCTTTTAGGTATATCTCAATGGCAAGTTTCATCTGACTATTTTCAAATCAGTGATGATAAAGATATCTTTCGTGTTGAAAGAAACCTAAAAAACATTTTTGAAGAAATACAAGGTACTAATTGGGAAATCTCCAAAATTCTTACCACTACTAAAATTGGGATTTATGATATTCTTGAAGCTCAACATTACTACGCTTTTATACAAACTAGAAGTACAGATCATACACCTAAAAGTGATACAATTGCGGAAATCGAACAAATAATTCAAGATAGCCCGTCTACCGCTTTGTGGTCGATTTTCCTTAAACGATATTCTTCTCAACAATCAACACTAGAAGATACGTTTAAAGCATTGACCTATGTCAAGCAATCGATGATTGTAAAGCCGATAGACATTTTAAATCTCCCTATGGGTGAAAGATTACGTCTTAACGATCAGGCTGTAAAAACATTGAAAATTCTTCGTGATAAAGGGCAAATTCGTTCATACTTAGATTTAGCACGGGAAACAGGACTTTCACCACTAGAATTGACAAAAACACTATCCTATGCTATGTCTGTTGATGAACTTAATATTCTATTCAAAAAAATCACAAAGAATCTAGATCTTTCTTTTGAGAATGAACAGGAGACAACAGATGCGATAATACTTACAACTAGACATGAAAGACTAAAAACCTATGTTGTCCAAAAATTACCCGTACTTCAATTAAGAGAGAGTAAAATTCAGATTGAAGACATCGAGTTCAAGAAAATGTAGCTACTAATTTTTTCGTGTAGTATATTATTAATAACAGTCATAAATAGCAGCTACTTATGCTAAATGTAACTATTAGAGACGGAGAGATACAAGATTGGGAAGAAATTCAGGAGCTCGATGCAGAAGTTTTCCCAGATGAGAGATTAACAAAAGAGAACTATCAGGAAATTTACGAACGACAAAACTCACGGATTTTTCTAGCTATAATTAAAAATCAGATTTCTGGTTACTTGATTTTAACCGTCGATGAAACAATTTGTTTGATAAATCGAGTCGGGGTAAGACCAACCCATCAAAGAAAAGGAATAGGTACAGTAATCATGAGAAATGCCATATATTGGGCAAAGAAAACGAATCAAATAAGACAATTGAAGCTTTATGTTTTAAGTAATGATCTGGCTCCCAATGCGCTCTATCAAAAAGTAAACTTTGCGATTGCAGGGAAAGCATGGCATTTTATCATTCGATTCGATCAATTGGAAGATGAGAAACCCGGATACAGGAGTTCAAAACTGAAAGAAGATGAAATACCATTTATTTGTCAAAAATTCAGTTTGAATGAAAAAATGATTCAACGGTTTCTTAAGAACTCCAACTATCGATCACTAATCTTACGAAGGAATTCTGAAATAATCGGCTATTGTCGCTTTGCTCCTTCATTTCCAGGAGCGAAACCATTTATTTTATTGGATACAAATGGGTTTGATTCGTTTAGTTCCTGCATTAAGGCATATTCGAAAGCTGAATTTAATTATTTTCGAATTACTTTTGAGGATAATGAAGAACTTGCTTCCTTATGTTCAATCCGAGGCTATAAGTTACATCATGAACTTTATTATATGACTAGAGATGTTTAGTCCAGAGAGACGACACAAATGATCGGTAGGTTTTTTTGCGCTAAAAAATATAAAGAAACTTAATCTTATACTAGAGCAATTAACTAAGGTCAGAATTGAGTGGGTGTGCGTATAAAATGGTTCATCCAAATGATATTCCTCTTTATCCCGAAGAGGTTCCAAAAACGATCGATTATCCCGATATACCTTTATATGGAATGCTCGATGAAACAGTTAAGAAATATCCTGACAGTCCTGCTTTGGTACTTGAGTCAGGTAATTTTGATAAGATTGTAAAGATTAATTTTAGAGAATTGGGCGAAGCAACAGATAAATTTGCAGCATTTCTGAAAAATAAAGGTATAAAGCCTGATGATAAAGTTGCAGTGTTTTTACCGAACTTACCTGAGTTTGTAATTGCATATCATGGTATTCTTAAGGCAGGAGCAGTTGTTGTATCATTAAACTTCCAATATCCAGTTGTTGAACTGACAGAACAGCTCATTCAGAGCGAAGCTAAAGGAATTGTCTGTGCTGATATGATTACTCCCGCTGCTCAACCCTATGAGACATGTAAGGCAGTGAGGGATTCAGGAAAAACTAATCTGGAGTTTATTGTCTGTGCAAGCGTGAAACCTCTTTTATCGAAAATTAAAGGATTCCTGGGTTCATTAGTGGGTAAAATTAGTAAGAAAGATCCACGGGATTTCTATATGCATGAAATAATGACTGAATATTCAGTGAAAGATCGCCCTGATATTGAACGGAAGCCAAAAGACCTTGCTGTCATCATGTTCACTGGAGGTACAACTGGTACACCGAAAGGAGCGATGTTAACCCATCGTAATCTTCTAAGTAATACCTTTATGTGTTCTAAGTGGCTTCAACCTCCTCTCGAAGAGGGGAATACAGTTTTTATGGGATCTTTACCATTCTACCATAGTTATGGAGCGACTACAGCCATGAATATAGCAATAAAGTATGGAGCACTTTGTGTATTAATGGTAGATCCTCGTGAGGGGAAATTTACAAAAATTTTAGAATTACTTCAAAAATATAAAGTTGAAGTCTTTAATGCCGTGCCAACACTATATATTGCCTTATTGCAACATCCAGAGATTAAGAAATTTGATCTGAGCTCTCTTCGAGTTGCGGTCTCAGGTGCGGCTCCAATGCCTTTAGCAGTGATGCAAGAATTCCAAAAACTTACTGGAGCAAATTTAGCAGAAGGTTATGGCTTAACAGAGACTTCTCCAGTCACCCATTCGAATCCTATGGCAGCTGCACCAGGACTAGATGAACCTTTGAAAAAAGAAGGAAGTATTGGGATACCATATCCTGACACGGAAGTTTTGATTGTTGATCTTGAAACCGGAACAAAAGTCCTTGGACCCAATGAAGAAGGTGAAATTGCGCTTTCTGGACCACAAGTCATGCCTGGTTACTATAAAAAGCCTGCGGAAACTGAAAATGTGATGAGAGAGATAAATAGCAAGAAATTCTTTCTAACGGGTGATATCGGTAAATACGACGATGATTTCTACTTCTATATTACTGATCGAAAGAAAGACATGATCGACGTAGGCGGATTCAAAGCCTATCCGCGTGAGATCGAAGAAGTGTTGATTGCTCACCCGAAAATCGCAAATGCAGCGGCAATAGGAGTACCTCACCCTAAAATGGGGGAAACCGTCAAGATCTATGTTGTTGCAAAACCTGATGAGGAACTAACTAAAAAAGAGGTTTTAGATTACTGTACTGAAAAATTAGTGAAATATAAACGACCACATAGTGAAGAATACATAGAATTCCGCGACACTCTACCAATGACCCAAGTAGGGAAAGTTCTACGACGTAAACTAAAAGAGGAAGAGGAAGGTTAATCTTAGGAATTTCTTCAATCCTTCCCATTTCCTTTTTCTGAATTTATTTTCTATTATCATTTAAAAATATGCCCATTAACTAATCATTATGCCATTAAAGTATTTTTTGTGAGTTTTAAGGAGAGAACCAAACGATAATTCTATAATTACTATTATAGGTAGCTAGATTATCTAGTAGGAGGTTGTGTAGTAAATTAAAAGAAGAAAAGACATGAAAAATCGTATGAATGCCTAATTTGTGGGAATCCTGGATGGTAAGAGAGCCTAGAAATCGAAATAGAGGTATGAGATAATATAATGTTTGACATATATTACGTGAAACGTAATATTTATATACATCCTTGAAAAGCTTCTATTGGATCAAATGACAGATAAAAATACATCTTGGGTACATGAAGCCCTAATTAACATATCTACTGTTCTAATTTTAGAAGTGCTAAATCAAGAATCAACATGGGGGTATAATATAAAAAAACAGATAGAAAAAATTGTTACTACTATTTTTATTGATTATGAATTAAAATTAAGTTCACTTTATACAATATTACGTCGCTTAGAGCGAAATGACAATTATATTGAAATGTATACGAATAAGGAAGTAGAAGGGAAAACAGAACGCCAAAAAATGAGGCGATATTATAGAATAACTGAGAAAGGTAAGGAGCAACTAAAAATAGCTCATGACCAGTGGAAGAAATTTAAAGATTTATACAATTTAACCCAAAAAGTATTTATCCAAAAATGAGAAGGGGTTGTCTTCTAAATGAATTGTGAAGAGCAGATAAAAATAATCATCAAGGAGTATATTAATCAGATAAAGATTGAATTAATAGGGTTACCAAAAAATGAAGTAAAAAGCTTTATAGAAGACCTACACGAAGGATTAGAAGAGAAATATAATGAAATAGCTGAAACACAAGATAATTGTAGTGAAGTAATTAGGATCTTTAAGCAAGAACTCGAACCACCGAAAATAATGGCAAAAAAGTTGAGTTATGATTTAAATATTGACTATAATGGATGGAGCCATCCTATCCGCTGGTGGCTTAAGACAGAAATAGAAATGGTTAATAATCTAACTCGAACCACTGGAATTATAAACATTTTAACGTTTGTTTTCATATTAATTTTGTACTCCAACGATAAAAGAAGTATCACAGAAAATTTCTTATTAATAGGAATAACACTAGTTATAATCTTCTGTTTTCTAACATTAAGGTTAAATAACTATATTAATTTAAAAAATGCCTTCATATTTCTTTATTTGAATCTTACCACTTTATTATGTTCTATTGTCTTTTTTCTGGTAATTTACGGGCATTCAGATCTTCAAAATACGATTTCTGATACTCGTACATCTTCTAT
>JAEOTF010000201.1 GCA_016840025.1 Candidatus Hodarchaeota archaeon | reverse complement strand
TTCGTCATCGTTATTTCCATTGTCGAAACCATTCTGGACCTGTTTTCTCCTTCCCTTGGCGGCATCTCTTCAGTACCAATTTCTATCTTGGTTACTTTCAAGTCTTTTATGAAACGGTTATGGGTAATTTCGGCTACATCAACAGCCGTAGTTATGGCTTGGCCACGTGCTTTTAGAGTTATTTCTTTTAGGTTTCCTTGGGATAGGCTGGTAATTATTGCCAGAACGTAACTCATCGGTGGTTTGTTTCCAACGAATATAACATTTGTGTTGTCAGTCATTTTCTTCACTCCTTTTTGCTATCATTTTTGTAACGTGTCTTCTATATAATTCTGTCTCTGACAGTACGTTACAGCCTCGTATTATTATGTTCCCACTTATAAATTCGCTGAAAACTCAATCATTGACCCTAAAAAAATATCCATTAATTCTTGTTTATTGAACTCTTATTGGATCCTTTCAAATCATTAGAAGCTAATCTGTGCTTTTTCATTAAGAACTATTATTATTTTAGCCTAGTCCAACTTAAATAATATCTTATTATATACCAAATACCGAACAGCATGCTTTCCAAATTAAAAGAAAAAATCCAATCACTGTTGTCCGCTGAAGCAAGAGTAGCTCACAAAATGGGTTTATCTCCCAATGTGGTTAGCGTAATTGGTTTGATTTTTTCGATATTTTCGGCAGCGGCATATTTAGTTTCTTTCAATCAGACTTGGCTTCTTTTTATAGCTGCAGCTCTACTTTTGATTTCAGGATTTTGTGATGTATTGGATGGTGTTCTAGCAAGGACTTATGATCAAGAAAGCAATTTTGGAGGTTTTTTTGATTCATTAATAGATAGGTACTCTGAATCAGTTGTTTATATCGGAATAATTGTGGGTGGTCTGTGTGAACCTTTTTGGGGGATTCTTAGTCTTACTGGGTCATTATTAGTTAGTTATAGTAGAGCTAGAGCAGAAGCTATAGGAATAAAAATGATGTCAATAGGTTTAATGGAAAGAGCCGAAAGAATAATCCTTTTAATAGCCTCAAGTATGGTTGCTTTTTTTTGGTTTCCTGCATTAAATATTGGGATAATATCTTTAGCTATTTTAGTACATTTCACAGTTTTAGAAAGAGCATTGTATGTTTATAGGGTGTCAAGAAGAAATAAGTAGTTAAAGTTTAACGTCTTCGTCTTCCACGGGAATGTCTATCACTTTCAGATCTGACCTTCACGATCCCTCGATGTACAGCACAAGATATGCAATACCATTTTGTATCACTCCAAGAAGCTAAATATGTTCCTTTTGCTCGAAGTTCTTTAGCCAATTGATGTTCAACCAAAGCAACTCTTCGAGTAGATCTTTTTGCCTTGTCTCTTGGTACAACCTGTCCACAACTTCCGCATTGTACTGTAGCTCCGCTTCCTTTGCCTCCTTTTGATCTTCCACGGCTTTTTCGTTTGAACGGCACTTTTATGTCCTCTTTTAGCTTTAACTTGAATTAGTAATTTTACTGCCTTATATATCTGATCTTAGATTCAGGAGATAGGCAATGTTAGTAGTTCTAACAATTTTTGGAGTTATCTTTCCCAAGGATGAGGTCATCAAGCTTGTGATTCCAGGTCCATGACCTGCTGTTATACAATTCGTATGGACTACTATTCCTATGGAAACGGCGCCTTGACGGTATATGCGCCCAAATGAATGATCTGCGTCTGTAATTGCTACTACATCTCCTATTTTCAAGTCCTCCAATCCATATTCTTGTATGCTTTTTCTGTCAAACATCTGAAGATCGTAATCTCCTGAGTAAACATGGCTTTTTCCTAATCCTGACCCCATGATAGCAGCCGGAATTACATGGGTCACTGACACCTGAAGCTTATCGTTAATCTCTTGCGGATTTAAGACTTTTAGAAACTTTGGATCCATGTTCATTATTTTGATTTTTGGATAATCTAATAATTTCAATCCGACTCCAATAGCTTTTATCAGAATCTTATCTCCTGGAATTAGCTTCTCTAAAACGTCCAACTGAAAGTCAACTAAAACATGTTCTACGCCTCCATGCTTTCCAGTAACAACACCAACAGCTCCTTTTGCATCTCCACTAACAACAAAGGCTTGATTACCAATACACGAAAATACGTTAAAAGCAATGTTTGCTGCATTTCCATATCGCGAATCATTTTCCTTATTTTCTACACTTACACCCGGCTCAACATGATCAGCTTCCCAACCACATGTAAAATCTCCCACCCTGAGATTGTAAGTTATTCCTCCCACTCCAGGCAAAATAGCTGGGGTTCCATTAGCAGAAATTCTATAAATCGATTTACTAACTATGGGGCTAGATACTTCTCCCATAACTGATATTTTTATGAGTTTATCAGCGTTTGTTTTTATCACTTTTACACCTCATTTTTAACTTTCAATTATATTATATGTGTTAATATTACTTCCATTAAAATCCTTTAATTAATTATTTATTTGAAAATAGACTTAGGAACTCTTAAATGTACGATCATGGCTTTTCACTTGTGAAAATCAAAATTTGGATAAAATGGTTGGAGATGGCTTAATTATGTCTGATATTGGATTATCTTCTAAAATGTTTGTAAAAGATGTAATGACAAGTCCAGTAGTAACCATGGATGAATCCGTAACATCTAACAAAATTGCTAATGTTATGGCTAAAAAAGCTCTTGGGTGTGTTATAGTTACAAACAAAACGGGAAAACCTGTCGGTATAATTACTGAACGTGATTTGGTTCAAAGAGTTCTAGCAAAGAATCTTGTTCCTGATACTATAAAAGCTATCTCAATAATGACTTCCCCATTAGTCACTATCTCCCCTGAAGCTACAGTGACTGACGCTGCAAAACAAATGAACAGCCTAAATATTAGGCGACTTGGCGTAGTGTACAGAGGTTCTCTTAGAGGAATAGTTACAAGTAAAGATGTTTTAGGAATTATGCCTGAATTAATAGAAATAATTCAAGAGAAAACACTAATCAGTTGTGTCACAGAAATTGAAGAAAACGCGGATGTCGTGGAATCTCCCCCCCCTGGATTTTGTGAAAGGTGTAATACTTACTCTGAAGATCTGAAATTAATTAATGGTGAAAACGTCTGTGAAGACTGTCAAGCAGAATTATAACATTAATTAAAAAATTTCATAAAATACTTTTTTATCTCTAAATACTCGTTAATTAGCAGAAGAGAGTTTACTTTGATTGTCGATTCTGTGCTGACTAACGCTAAGGCGTATATAAACAAAGAACTTATTCCGTGTAGTATTGCTATTGATAATGGTAAGATCTTCAAAATTTCTAAAGAAACTAATATGCCAAAATCAGATGAGAAAATTGATTTGAAAAATCTTCTTGTTTTGCCGGGATTGATTGATCCTCATGTACATCTTCGTGATGAAAGAAAATCGTACAAAGAGGACTTTTATTCAGGAACTGCTGCTGCAGCTGGAGGTGGATTTACTACTGTTATAGATATGCCTAATAATCAACCATTAACTCTAAATGCTGAAATATTAAAAAACCGCATGAAGCTTGCGAGAAACCGGGTCCTAGTCAATGTTGGGTTCTACTCAGAATTTCCCAAAGATCTTAACGAAATCCCCCA
>JAEOTF010000200.1 GCA_016840025.1 Candidatus Hodarchaeota archaeon | reverse complement strand
TGTAGAAATTATTAGAGACATGATGTTCGGTCATAGGAAGTTTAAAGACTTTTTAAGGGAGAATCCTCAATTAAGTAGAAAAGTACTAGTCCAGCGACTGAAGGAGCTTGAAAATAATCAAATTATCGAGAAGATAAACACTGGAAATCATTTCACTATAGAATATCTATTAACTGAACGAGGATTACGATTAAATAAAGTATTATATGAATTAGCTCAGTTTGGTTATGATAATTATATAGAAGAGCTATTTGAAAGCCAAGATTTATCCAAGGAAGAATTTACTACCTTCTCAAAAAACGCATTTCAGATATTAGAATAAATTGTGATTTATGATCAGTAACTAAACGGTAACCATTTCTTTTTATATTCTAAAATAAATCGATTATTTGTTCAGCTCAGTTCAAAGATTGTATTAGAATTGAAATGGGTTTGAATACGAAAAATTAATCCTCGTTTTGGTTAATAGGGGTTGTGTATGCATGAAAATAGGTTTAGAAATCGCAATAAATTCTTCTATAGATTCCGTATGGGAAGCATGGACAAAGAATGATGTAATAACGAAATGGTTTCCCCCAGAAGCGAATATAGAGCCGCGCGTTGGTGGTCCGTTTGAACTCTTTTTTGATCGGACTAATCATAGTCATGAGAGCACTCAGGGTTGTGTCTTCACCAAGGTAGAGAAATTTAAAGTCCTAGAATTCACATGGAAGGGTCCAGGTCAGTTTGCAGACATTATGAATAATCCTTCCTCTCTTACTACAGTGAAAGTGGAATTCTCTAAGGATGAAGGAAAGACAAAAGTGAAATTTGAGCATGAAGGATGGGGGACTTCGTCAGACTGGAACAACGCCAGAAAATGGCATGAAGAACAATGGAACAATGTTTTAGGGAGCTTGAAGAAATTTCTGGAATCCAAATAGATTGGATGAATATTTATGCGATAAAAGTGGGCAGCTGGGCTGACTATCTCAGGCTAGAAGATTTTCCTCAGGAATTCCATCTAAAATCAGTTTCATAGTATAAGGAAGCTGTAACAGTAGAGTTCTATTTAATTCTTAGAACCATACTACTTATTACGTAATTTGGAAGGGTGATCTACTGTGTTTAAAGCTCAGTATGACTTTATATATTTTAAGAATACTTTCCAGTTCCCCATTAGGATTTGGTTCTCATTAGCAATTGTATTTTTGTTATAATATAATTTTATCTGTCTAATTAAACCCTCATCCATTGTTAAGAGGTAATTTGCATATAATATTGCTTTTGCTCCAATTACAGTATCAAAGTAATCTTTATGCCCTTGATTTCTCAATGCAATTGTTATATCATCAACAGCAAAATCAGTCAAAGGTACTTCTATCGCATTTTTATCAGTAGCAAGAACTCTTAATCCATCTTGATAATTACGATGAAATTCTTCTACATTATCACTTCTCTTGATTTGGCGTAATATTTCCCATTTTATTTCAATCAGTGACACTGGTGAAAATAATAATGTAATTTGGTTGTTATCCAATAATGCTGCTATTTCTTTCTCAATTTTGGGAATACCAATATCTAGAGAAAAAATTGGCATTAAAAATGATGTATCAAACAGAATATTTTTCGAGATATTAGTTCTCCTCGCTCATCATTTTATTTTGGATCTCTTCTGAGTGTTTTTCTACTTGTTTTGGATCTACTTTGATCCTTGGACGCGATGATTTGAGTAAATCACTAATAGTTTGAATAGGGCTGATCATTATATGCCCATTTTCTAATATTTTAATCAGAATTTGAGAATTTGGCTTTATTCCTAATTGTTCACGATATTTCTTAGGGACGTAAATCTCTCCTCGTGTTCCAACTTTACTGACAAATTCTATCATTTCAGAATATTATATTTTTCAGAAAGTAATAAGGTTATCGGAAATAATTACTTACAATAATGAAGAGAAAATGACTTATAAAATAGGATAATCTGTTTACTCTGGTGGATAATTTCAAAATAACTCGTTTTTTTATACTAGTTGGTTATATAACTCTTCTCTCCTTAGTTTGTGTTACTTCTGGACATGCTTATGCAGCTACTTCTCCTGATTGTTCAGGTGGGACTATTGAAAATGCAACCCCACAGGCAGATGGCGCTGAATGGGAGTCTGATGAATACCTCGGTACCGATGGGGGGATTACTTTTCTTCTAACTTGGGATCTATTTGATTTCTATGTAGCTTTCATCGGGGTTAATACTGAAACTGATAACTGTTATGTTGCTTTTGATCTAAATCCTAGTGATTCTACAGGAGCGACTGCAACCATTGGTGGAGCGTACTTTAGTGGTGTGAATCTTCCAGATCGTGCTTTTTGCATCGACAGTTCCTCTGATGTTACTTTTTATACTGCTTCAGGAAGTAATTGGGATGCAGGTACAAATAAAACCTCTAGTTATACTTTCTATGCAGGTAATACTGGAAATACGAACACTGAAGTTCAACTTCCAAGAGCAGATGTTGGTATACCCATGTTGGACAGATTCAATGATTTTGCAATCTGGTTTTGGGTCAATAACAATGCTGAAAGTTCTGTCTCTGCAACTTGGCCTAGTGAAAATCCGACTGGAGCAGCTGCCCAGCTGGGTCATTGTCTCTCCTTTGCTCATAGCAATACAGATGTATCCGTAGTGAACAATGGAATTATTCTTATAGAGGATATTGTCCAATTTATTGTTCTTCTGCTTATTAGTATACCAATTATTACATTAATTGTAATAAGAAGAAAAAAATCTACTAAAATCTCTAATTAAGACCTTTAGATTTAGCTTTAGTATCTCTTCACTCTCTCTTCCTCTCTTATTTTAAGTTGTAATCTATCAATGGTCATTAGAATTGGATTGTAGGAAATAACTCCACGTACTCTTTACACCATCAAATTTCTCATTCTAATTCTTTCTTTAAAAACGCATTTAATTCTCTTTTTACATCAAGTAAATCGGCTAATTGTTCCATTAGTTTAAAATCAATCCGCAATTTATTTTGAAAATAGACAGAATAGGCGTCTTCTATATCAATTCTCCCACCTTTATAGATTTTATTTACAATTAGATATTCTGGATTAATAACGTAAATTTTCTGATTCTTGTATGAAAATATCTCTGCTTGTTTAATAGCGCCTTTATCCCACTCAGTAAAAGCGTATCGCATATCAATTCTAATGCTATTGGGAAAATCCATTAATGTGATTTGACTTCTATCCGTTAGACCTTCTTGTAAATCATATGGATCGACAGTTAACTTAATTTCTTCGCAAAAATCAACAAAGTCTTGTATATTAAATTTCTCAGGATTAACAATAACATCTATATCTTCTGTTGTCCTAAACCGTCCTTGAAATAACACCGCTACTCCACCCCGAATAGCATAGCGAATATTTTTTTCTAAAAAATATTGACCAACTAATAAAATTAATTCATCAAATCGTCTCAACTTAAATTCTCTCTGCTTGACGTTTAAGTTGTCTTAAGCCTTCTAAATGATCCATTGCTATTGAGATTCTCTTTTCAGGATCTATTTTTTGATTGTATAAAGCTTGGCGCTTAATTGCCTGAAATCTCACTTTGTCAAGATTTCTTATATTATCTTCCATAAAAAGAAATACTAATGTCAAGTTTAAATCCTTTCTCATTTCAACACTATAATAAAATTGAACAGTGCCAACAAATCAAAGCAAATCTGTATTGATTTTCACATGATTTTAATATCTAAAAGGAAAAAAGAAAGAATCTATAATTTAATTTTTCCCTTAACACTAATTACTATCAGAGGGACTTTTATTTAGTTGTTTTAAAATGAATACGATAGTTAATAATACACCTGACCAAATTTGAAAACCAGTAATTAAATTATTATCTCTGCTTATTGCTTTCATCTCTAGTTCAGCATAGGCAACTTCGTGTATCACAGTACCATTAGACGTAGTAGTCTTACTATGATGACTAATTAACCATCCTGTTTTCCAATTGCGAACCCATTTATTATATTTCGTTGAATTATCTGGATAAATGAATTCCTCTTCACTAATAAATAGGTCATCATCTACAGTTATTTTCCACCAATATTTTTCATGGACTATTGGATCGCTTGCAGCTATTTCTTCCCAAAAAGTTAAATTATCCATGACAGGTTGGGCATACCATATTATTATCACTTCTTCAGAGGTATGATTCCCTATTGTTATTGTTCCGTATGTTCGCGTGTTAAACGCCTTTGATGCATTAAGATCAGTGTTATTGATGTTGGTAATTTTTACTGTAAGTTGGGTGCCTTTTTCCACAGTAATCCCAATTACAGTGTTGTCTTCTTTGTAGAACAACTCTTCAATTTCTTTTTTTCCATTTTTCAAGCACTTTGAATACTCATAGGTCTTCTTGTCATCTATCTTAGCTTTCATCTCCCATTCATTTCCTACTCCCTGCACATATGATATAGGGATTATAATCAATAAGCATACAATTATGGCTAGAATTCTTTTTTTCATTCTCGTTCTCTCCTTCATTTAAGCGAATAAAAGATTTTATTTACCTGAATAAATTCTCATTCTACCAAGCTAGTTAATACTTTCATTGACAAAAGAATTTGAAGTTCCTTTTCTTCATAAATCAATCAAAAATTTCTCTTCTTTGATCCAATGATTGTCCAAAACTGTAAGGACAGAATGATTGAAAATCCTAAGCACAACAGTAAAACGGTATTGACCTCAAATTCAGCAACTGGATCACAGACATCACCGATACCATCTCCATCAGTATCCGTTTGGTCGGTGTTTGGATCATCAGGACAATTATCAGCGCAATCAGGTATAGTGTCTGCGTCTGAATCGGTATTATCTGGAGTACCAGTACATGTGCCATCAGGTTGACAAGCATCATCTATTGTGCATGGATCGCTATCATCGCAGACATTCATAACATTGATGGTGTTTTCACAGCTTCCAGAACCTGGATTACACGAATCATCGGTACAGGGATTTCCATCATCACAATCCTTAATGATTCCCGTACATACACCACTTTGACAAGTATCACCTATAGTACAGGGATCACCATCATCGCAGGGGATAGCATCAATCGGATCATTATTACAGGCTCCTGAACTTGATTCACAAGTATCTTCAGTACAGGGATTCCAATCATTACAATCTTTGAAAGATCCGCCAACACATACACCACCTTGACAAGTATCATCAAGGGTACATAGATCACCATCATCACAAGGTGTGCCATCCGCTTCCACTGAACAGTCTATCTGGCGGATAATTCTGCTACTTCTGATTGTGATGATAGTCTCTAAATATTTTTCAATGATCAACTCTGTAGTGACGATCTCCTTGTATTTTTCTTTTCTTATTCTTAGTAATTCACTTCCCATATCAGTCACTGTTTGGGTTTCTAAGTTAGAAACAACTGCCAAACCCGCATCCTGCCAATCATCTAACCCCCCAACCATATTATGAATATTTATGAAGCCATTTTCCACCAAAATGTTACTAGCTTTCTGACTCCTACCACCTTTCTTACAGTGCACTATTATAAGATCCTTCTTATTAAGTTCATCGATTCTATTTTCCAATTCCACCAGAGGGATTAATACACTTCCAGCGATGTGTGCAGTTTCATATTCCGATGGAGTCCGCACATCAAGAATTATTTCGTTTTTCAATGAATTAATTATCTGTTTCGCTTTATCAACTGTCACATTTGCATAACCATAATCAAATATATTTGTTAAAGCGCTTTTACTAGTAAAACCTTTGATTTTCAGATAATTATCTCCTTTCTCGTTCTTCTCCTTAATCAAAAACATCGTTGGAAATCCATTTATACCATAATGTTGCATCATTTGCGGATTTTCTTCTGCATTAACATACATGAAATCTATCTTATCAGCATAGTCCTTTTCTAGCTCTTTAATTATTGGTGTCTGCTTTTTACAGTAACTACACCAGTCTGTATAGAAAATGACGAATACTTGCTTTTCGGTCAAGAGATCATTGATAAGGTTATCAAATAATCCCTCAATAGGCGCTGATGTGGATTCTTGTGAGTTTGAGATCCTCTGACATCTAGAATGTATTTGCATGTCTTGTGAATAGGTAAGAGTGCTCTTAAAGGGGATAACTAGACCCATAAAACAAAAAACAACTAATAATTTAACACCAATTCCTTTTTTACGCATTATTCCACCACTTCCATTCCTTCTGTCAATTATCA
>JAEOTF010000199.1 GCA_016840025.1 Candidatus Hodarchaeota archaeon | reverse complement strand
GCCGGGATTTTGGAACCAGCGACGTAACTGTGACGGTGAAGGCGGATTGGTATCAAGATGCGGCGGGGAATAACAACACAGGCATGAGTGAGACGTTTGTATTTGATGCTATAGGTCCACAACCCTCGCTTTCAGGACCAACGTGGAGTAAATTGGCTGTTATTGAAGTGCCAATCGATTTTAAAGACAGTAACCGTGCGATCATACACCTAGAACTCGACGACTCATCAAAAGTGGAGGTTGTGGGCGGTATAATAAGTGCGAAAGTCTCACAAAACAGCCCCGCGGACACGGTGTGGGTGCTAACCATCAGCCGGGATGGTGGGATCAGCGACGTAACTGTGACGGTGAAGGCGGATTGGTATCAAGATGCGGCGGGGAATAACAACACCGGTACAAGCGAAACATTCGCATTTGATGCTGTGGGTCCACAGCCCTCGCTCTCGGGACCAGCGTGGAGTAATTTGGATATTATAGCTGTAACAATCGATTTTGACGATAGTAATCGCGCGATCATAGACGTAGAACTCGACGATCCGTCTAAAGTGGAAGTTGTAGGTGGTATAATAAGTGCGAAAGTCTCACAAAACAGCCCCGCGGACACGCTATGGGTGTTAACCATCAACCGAGACGGAGAGGACAGTGACGTAACTGTGACGGTGAAAACTGACTGGTATCAAGATGAAGCGGGGAATAACAACACAGGTGCGAGCAAGACGTTCGCCTTCAGTGTCCCTGAGTTCAACAACACACTTTTTATGACATCCGTAGGTGTAGGACTCATTAGTGGCGTTCTCACACTTCAAACTAAAAGAAAGAAATAAGAGCTTAGAAGTCGCCTTGCATATTGTTCAATTCAAAAATATAGTTTTATAGAACATAAACAGCGTTTTGAATGACAATGATGAACAAACTAAACAAAGCATCGCTTATCAACAACAAAAAAGTTATTTTTACCATGTCACATTGTGAGAATATTAAGCTAGAATATTGATAAGATAATCCTCTTGATACCTCTTTATCCCTCTTAATTTCTGTAATTCTTGTCTTAATGTGATTTATATCATCAGAATTACATGTAGTTCAAAGTAAGGTGAAATTCGTTGAATAGGAGCTTCAAGTTTGGTGTGATTCTCATCCAAGAACTGCCATATAATAACATGGTTCAAATTTCAAGAAAAATTGAGGATTCGGGGTGGGATAGTCTTTGGGTAGCTGATGAATTCCAACTGTCTATAGATTGGCTGGAATGTTGGACACTTTTGGGAAGTCTAGCTAATTCATAATCATTTATAGATTGATTTAATTCACTTCTTCATAAATATTTTTTTCCTCGTTTTCTTACTATTACTACTACTATACTTAATAAAAATAGCGAAGTAAGAGGTAAAATCGTCGGGAATGAAGCCCTTTTAGTATTTCTTATAGTTAAATCAAAGTCTGTTGTATGCTGGAATTCATTCTCAAATGATTCATAATTATATCTAAGATACATATAATCCCCTATCCCCACTTTTTCATAATTCTCTTGATAATTTCCACAAGAGCTAGAAAGTAAAAAATCTTCCTTATCTGAAGAGAAATGTGTCGTATTTATCCACTTATAAGATGTACCTGTTCCTAGGATACCTTCACTAATCTTAATTTCTCTCATCATGAAAAAATCTCTTCTAGAATTACCATAATATGAAATGTAAGTAGTATAATCATCACTGAAGAATTCAAACCCAATCATCAAACGGTTAGAAGGATTTTGGAATTTCCAATTTTTCAAGTTTATGACAAATTTTCCAATTAATGGTCGATTTGATTCATCTAAGAGTCCAATACTAATATTTAAAGTGAATTTATGATTATTATGAGTAGCTTGAGCTATAAATGCTTTTTTCTCTTTGATGCCTTGTGGTAACTTCGTTTTCTGGTTTATTGATTGAAAATTCAGCTCTGAGAAGCTATAATTTGCTATCGGTTTCCCATCACTCCCCGCCTCGTAATTACCATCATAATTAAGATCTCTGTACTCTATAATGCTATCCCAATAAAGACTATAGCTTAACTTATTTTCTAGAAAACCATATTCAAAATCAGGACTGTTATTTGGAAATTCTATAATCACATCATTATTTGATATTTGATCATCATTACCAGCAACTAAAACGCATCCACATCCACTAATTACCAAGATTACGAATACAATAACGCTTTGAATACTTTTCCTTCTCATATTCATTATTTTTTCATCCTTCTCAATAAGTACTTTCATCGATAGATTTTATATTAGCTAGCTTTCACTAACTAGAGCTATCCCTTATTCTTCTGGATAAATTTAGTTAAATTATCCCAATCATAGTAATACATCAAAAAAAATCCATTAAAACTCAAACAAAATGCGCTTACTATATAGAATACTAACAAAAACTCATTTAACGGAGGTACTGTCCAATCTGTTGAAACTCTTGTTGTATTAGCTATGACTGAAGCTACTACCCATATTAAAAGTGAAACCCCTAAAAATGTACAAATATTTTTGTTAACTCCCCTTAATTTCTCTCTGATATATCCATCAAGCATTATTTTAGCTGTGAGTAGCTCAAGATATGGAATATCTTTAGGTTTTTTTTCTCCCAAAAAATTAGAAATAAACGAACCTGTAGAAACCCCGATAATTGTAAATGCAGGTATGACACACCATAATTCACCTCCGATGCTGAGGTAAACAAATAATAACCCTGAAAAGAAAGTCAAAGAAAAGCCAAGATAAAACCTGTGTTGAAAATAGCTTAATGCTTTGTTATATCTAATCTTGGAAGTTTTATCTAACCTAATTTTCGTTTTATCTAACCCGATAAGCTTTTTCCCACAATTTTCACAAAATCTAGCGTCATTCAGATTTGAATAATAGCAATTTTTGCAGATTACTGGTTCTCCAGTTTCAGCGAGACTTTCACTTTCTGAGATAATTCCATGAGATTCGGATACATCCATTGTTAGAACTATATCTGTTGGAGACCCCATTTCTCCTAAAAGCCCTAAAGTCGCATCAAAGTTTATTTTTTCTTTATCTTTATAATCTGCTATATATTCATTAATAAAATCATTCAAACCATTTAAAATAAATATTTGTCTTTTTTGTGGAACTCTAGAATCACCCATCTTTTTCTGCAATTTAGAAAAAAAGGAATGTACTAAATCCCACGCGTCATCTGTGAAATAGACCGCTAAACTTTCTATCGAAAACTGAACTTTATTATTAATCAATTTTTTTACTCCTATTGAATAATCAGTCCAATTATTTCAAGTACATCTTCCCATTCTAGTCGCATACGCTCCAAAACTCTCCTACCTTCTGATCTTAGAGAATAAACAGATTTATGACGAATAATACCTTCACGTGTGGATATATCTCGGCTATCTTGCTTAATCAAACCTTGTTCTGCTAATTTGTCAATTTGCGAATAAATGGTTCCAGCTCGAAATTTGAGTTTTCCTTCAGACATATTCTTGATTTTTTTGATGAGAGAATACCCACTATGCTCTTTATCCTGATTTAGAAGGCTTAAGATGATAAGTATTGACGTAGCTCTCCCTATATATAAAATATAATCCATTTGGTTAGCTGATTCCTGCATTTGAACCTAAAGAAATTATATAAGTCCAGATATATAAAGTGTTCGAAATCTGAATATTCATAAAATAAATATTCATTATTGAAATATACTTCTTTAATAAAAAAATTAATCAACAAAAGTGCTACTATTTTTATCATGTTCAATTATACGATGTTGGAAGAATCATTTGTTGGAAGAATTAGCAAGTCGAAAAATCACAAAAAAGAGTTAAATTTTAGATTACACTCTTTTAGACTTATTTCTACACTTTTTAGTTTTATTCAGAGTTAATTATTAAGTTGATCTAATAACGGAGTGAATATTTCTAAAATTAGTCCGTCTGTAGGAATATAATCATTTGATTCAACCAATGAACTCTTTAGTTTTGGATGGTATAATCTCTCAAACCGATCACCAAAATGCTGCAAAGCGATATTTAAAACCTTATCGACCGATTTGCTAAGTAATAACACAGAAAAATCATCCTTATGATGAAAAATCAGTTGCTTGTCCTTGTAGCCTACACTTGCCAACTTTGCACCATCTGAAAGAAGAGAACTAAAAATTGTGTCTATTGATGATAGCATCCCTGCAGCCAGGGTTAAGTTCTGCGGCATTTGGTCAGAAATACTATAATAATAGAGCGGCAACCCTGTTTTATGGATGATTAATAACCAATCTGCTTCTGTTTTACTATGACAAAGTACAAGGGGATTCTCATAGACCGAAAACGACCAGAGTAGCCAAGAAAGCGCGAAAAGAAAAGGGCGTCCTAATTTTATTATTTCAATGGCTGAAAATAAGACCAATAGTGCCCATATTATACATAAACCAAACGATAGTAATTGTAACCAACTAGATCGTGTTGTTCTCGGGTTATTACGAATAAAGATGATAAGCGGAAGGATCCATGATAGTATGAAGATTATAATAAATGGAATCATTATAATTCCTATTGTTGTCTCGTAGGTTGCTGTCCACCCAGTACTTGCTTCGTAGGAGACTGTTATCCAGTCAGGATAGTAAAATGCGGACAATATAATCCCTCCAAGAAATGATGTTGCATTAGCACCGAATGAAAATCTGTTTGATCGGTATCTGAAGAATCCATAGAAAATAAACATCCATCCTATGACCAGAAAGGTGTTTACTAGTTGCCATTGCAAAATAAGGTCTGATGATGTATATGAGGTAGAAGAGGAAAACAAAAGGTTTGATGTAAAACGTGATAATCCACTAAGAAAAAAACATCCGAAAGCAACTACCATATAAAGATGACTGGGAAGTTTGTATGCTCGGAAAGTTCTAACAACAATGATAAGAGCTATTCCGTATGAACAAAGGTCAAAAATGAAGAGTAGAAAAGGGTAAGCTCCTATATCCATAAAAACACCATTAAACCGATCTGATTTATTAGCTAATGAATGTAATGAATTAATATGTTTTCTACTTTATTCCCTCGATTCATTCGCTAGAGATTGAAATGGAAGTTTTATAGGATCTGCATTTTATTATTAAATTCTCTCTACGTATACAATTCGATTATTTCTATTTCAAATCTATGAAGAAAGGTTAGAATATATTCCAAGTTTTTTATGTATTGACATTTGTTGTAACTTATTCTAATCTACTGAATTTCCATATTCCTATAGGAAGTAATAATAAAGCACAAATCCAGAGAATTGGTATAGCTAAGTATTCATTTTCCAAAACAGTTAGAGAGACCATGAATAGTATCACAGCGAGACTCATGAGAAGCATTATATTCAAGCCATATGCTCCATCTTTATCTGTAAACGCGGGTAGCAATAAAAAGATACTAAGCGAGAGTATTATATTTGCTGTTGCAACTAGTACTATAACTCCACAGAATATGATAATATCTGTATTCAGAGTCCAAACTCCGAAGATATACGGTATGATTGCAAGTAAGACGGTAAGTGG
>JAEOTF010000198.1 GCA_016840025.1 Candidatus Hodarchaeota archaeon | reverse complement strand
ATGACGAAACACGGCAATTTATTGATGAATTAAGAGCGAAACATAATAAAATCAACGTAGTATCCGCTGGAAGTTCACTGAAGTTTTGTTTAGTTGCAGAGGGTCTAGCCGATGTGTATCCACGTTTTGCACCAACCATGGAATGGGACACCGCAGCAGGTCAGGCAATAGTTGAAGGAATTGGAGGATGTGTAAGGCGTTATAAAAATGGGAGGAAGTTAATATATAATAAATGGTATCTGAAGAATTCGTCCTTCATAGTGCAATCCGTTAATTATGATTAGGAATAAATGTTTAAGTATATGAATTATAACCGGACACTAATGAAAAGAGTTTATGATTATTCTTTGAAGTTCACACAGAAAGCATTTGAAAGACAGTTTATTAAGGAATTACTAACAAGGCTACCGATATTTAGACGATATTCCCAAAATACTGATTAAGATGATAAGTATATTTATTTTTAAATTAGACGCAATATTCTACTGAGCCTGTGTAAACACCGATTAATTGGACGATTGTTCAGTCTAGTTTTTAACTTAGTCAGATATCGAAAAAGTTTGTATTTAGCAAGTATGTTTTTTCTCTCTCGAATTGAGCCTGGTTCAGTTAATCCGGCAATTTCAACCGCTATACCTAGAATTCTGCTATCATCTTTAGATTCAAGGAATTCGTTGGGGCACCAAGTGTGATTAACTGTCAGTAAGATGTTGTAGAATGGTAGATTTTCAAGATGTTGCGGCAATCGAAATTGTAGTTCCTGCCAACCCGATGATGTAAAAGAATATTGTCCTATTTTGAAGTCGTTTATGTAGACGCTAAGAAGAATAGGATTTTGATCAAGTAGTGGATATCCAGAGTAAGCTCGAAAATAAAGAACAGTTTGTTCATTGTTTTTTCGTTTTAAGTATATACGCCCCTTTTTCCCAAAGTGTCTTAAAGAAGGTGGCCAATTCTCTATTGGTAACCATCCTTCACCTAAGAATCCATGAGTTTCACCAAAATATAATACATCTGTTAAAGATGCTTGATAATTAGGATTTTTGGAAATATCTAAAGGTCCAATTAGACTATAATCACACCACAAGGGTTGATTTTCCAAATAAAAACGATGAGATTCCCAGGTATCTAATCCACATCCATACTCAATATCTTTATGTACGATTTTTAAAGCTTCTGGGGATTTTAAGAAATCATAGCTTTTTCTAGTAATATCCTGAGTAAGAGAAGCGATTTCCTTTTGAGACAATGTTTCAGTGCGTGTGGTACCAATCAATGGAAAATTATCATGGACAGATTTCGCACTAACTAGGTAATTGTTATCAAGAGCTTCTTGATAAAACCTGGTACCTGGATAAGCGATCGCTACAGAGTAACAAAAGGTATCAGGTACAATTTCTTTAAATAGTTTTAGAGTATTAGCTAGTGTTGCTCTGGACTCTCCTAGATTACCGACCATGAATGATGCGTGTGTATATAGTCCGGCCTGCCGTGTTATTTTGAACGCACGTTTTATTTCATCAAGTTTGGTGCCTTTTGAAATGCGATTTAGTATATTCTGATCACCTGATTCAACACCATAAAATATCATCCAAAAACCTGCTTCTTTTACGAGACCCATTACTTCCGGTTTTATTAGAGAGCGGTTAACTCTGAACGGGGCTTTAAATTGTATTTTGTTATTGAGTTTTCGTCGAATCAGTTCCTCACAAAACGATATTAGCCAAGAAAGTCTGCAATTTAGGGTATCATCTTGAAAAAAAATTTCCTTAACGCCGTATCTGAAATGTAAAAATTCAATTTCTTCAAGTACTGATTCGACGGATCGAAAACGGACACTACGACCAAATACAGCGTTTGAACAAAAGCTGCAATTGAACGGGCATCCTCTTGATGCCATAATGTGTAGACTTGGTTTGGCTCGGGAAGGAAACGTTGAAGGGTACAGATCAATCCATGGTTGCACCATATCGTAAGCAGGCAACGGTATAGCATTCAGATCGTTAATTGGTGATGCAGCATTGTTAGTAATAATTTCTTCATTTGAATCACGATAGATTAGAGAAGGTGCATTTGTGAGTGTGCCATTTCCGTCAAGACGATCGAGTAAATGTGCAAAAGCTATCTCTCCTTCTCCATATATAACAAAATCAATATTTGGGATTTCATCAAATGTTTTTTCACGTCTCGCACTTGGATGGGGTCCACCAACGACTATTTTTACATCTGGAAATTCTTTTCCTATTAATGGCATCCATTCGGCAGCAATCGGTACATAAGGCGTGATAAGAGAAATGGCTATGAGGTCTGGACAAAAATCATGAAGTTCTGATAATACTTCCTTTAGTTCTAAATTATGTATTTCGGCATCAATTAATTTGACGGTATGATCTTGTTTCCGTGCGATTGAAGCTAGATACAAAAGTCCCAAAGGAGGATAGACCAGTAGTTGTGTATTATATCGAGAATACCCATTTGGTATTATAAAAGCAATCTTCATTATGTCTCTTATATGGTATTTGAAATCAATATATAATTGGGGAAACATGCTAGTCAAGTAGGTCTTTGGAGTGGGTGGGATTTCGCAAACGGGTTTTT
>JAEOTF010000197.1 GCA_016840025.1 Candidatus Hodarchaeota archaeon | reverse complement strand
TGAATGGGCAGGAACACCTTGATTTTTTTCTCTCATTTCATGGAAAATCAATAAAATATCAACAGGAATTGATCGAGAAGTTCAGTAATATCAAATTAGACCGTCCTATTAAAACCCTGAGTACAGGGATAAAATTGAGAATTTAGTAAACATTCGGTTAAAACATGTGTATCTTCAAGTTGACGAATCAAGTGAGGAATGGAGGAGTAAATTACATCAGGAAAAGGAAATCGGAGATATTAGGATCTTGGGAGATACAGTTGAATTTCGATATTCTGGAGATTATGAGAAACTAATACAAATCCTTGGAGAATTTGAAAAAATCTCTGATATTACTATTAAAAGCCCAACACTTGAAGAAATTTTTTTACAATACTATGAATATGCTGGAAGCAAGGAGAGGCGGATTTATATGTCATTTATCAATAAAACACATGTTAACCTGTTTATCAAACCTATAAAAAAAGATCGCTGGCTCCTTATAGGGCTTTTTATAGGTATTTTTTTTACAGTTTTCCTCGTTGGCATAACATTCCCAGCTGATGATCCCAACCAGCTTCAAGGGTTTGACGAACTTTTAGAAAATCCCGTCTGGCAAGGGTTCCTTGGTTCTTTGATCAATTTATCTACTCTTCAGGGATGGTTTGCCATGGGATGGTTTAGTATCAGTTGGTGGATCGGAATTCCGTTTGCGCTATACTTGGGAATTCAAATCTTCGCTAATGAAATCACTCAAGGTACAGCTGACCATCTCCTGACAGCACCTGTCTCCAGACGAGAGGTTTTAGTAATCCGATATGTCTCAGCAGCACTGGAGCTATTAATGATACCTTTATCTACTTTCTTAGGAATTTCTTTAACCTTTCTCTTTTTTAATATCAATTTTCCTTTATTAGACACAATTAGTGTTGTTACACTTGATTATGTATTCTTTCTGACAGCCATGTCATTTACATTATTTTTTAGTCTAATATTAGTCGATATTAAGCATAGTCTAATACTAACAGGTGTAATCTATATTATTTCGTATCTTTTCCAAGTTTTTGGCAGCTTAAATCCAGATCTTGAAATTTTAAGAGATTTTTCAATTTTTGAGACCCGCCCATTGGTTGAGATTTTTGTAACTTCAGCAACTGAGAAAATTTTACCCAATTTCAGTATTCTAATCGTTTTATCTTGTTTATTATTCGTGATTAGCTTCTTCATTATAGAAAGAGTAGAGATTAGAAAAAGGTAAAACAATTAAAAAATTAAGAAAAAAATAAAAAAATACTCTCTTTAGGATTACGTGATACTGCTCATTTTCTACGCCATATAATGATCCCTAAGACACATATAAGGACACTTATGAATAGAAAAGCAGGTAAACCATTAGAAATTACTTCATTAACGGTGATTTCTGAAGTTAATAGATAGATCTCTCCAAAGTAATGCAAAACATATAGATTATTTTCTGCATCAGTGCCAAATGAAGAGATCGCTTTCCCTGATAGCATTAACTCCGTATTTATAGGGTCATTCATCCCATCATATTCCAAAGCCCAAATCCGTCCTGAACCATAATCCCCATAAATGTATTTACCAACCAAAGAAGGAATTGCCTCACCACGATAGACATATCCTCCTGTAATGGAGTTTCCAACACTATGGGAATATTCAATGATAGGTAATTCGAGACCTGTTGTGTTACAACCAGCTGAAGGACTGTAACAGTGCTCTCCTTCCATGATTTTCCACCCATAATTTTTCCCTTTCTCTATTATGTCAACTTCTTCGTACTCACTTTGCCCTACATCCCCAACCCATAGCCTGTCCATGTCGGTGTCAAAGCTAAATCGCCAAGGATTTCGAAGTCCATAGGCATAAATCTCTTCTCTATAGCCTTCTGAATTTCCTACAAAGGGATTATCTACTGGGATACTATAATTTTTTCCATCTGTAGAATTATCGATGTCAATACGTAAAATAGACCCCAATAAAGTCGCTCGATTTTGTCCATTATTTAATGGATCACCTCCAGATCCACCATCACCTAATGCAATATACAGATAGTTGTCAGGTCCAAAATCGATCTGACCAGCATTATGATTACCATAAGGCTGATCTATCTCCATAATAATCATTTTGGTCTGCGGGTCTGCAATCAAAGGATCAGTTTGGCTCACATTAAACTGAGCTACAATTGATCGGGAATCTACGGTTGGACGAGGGTCTGAAACGGTATAATATACATAGAATAATCCATTAGATGTAAAATTGGGGTGGAAAGCTAAACCTAAGAGACCCCGTTCACCACCCGAATACACATCCTCAGTAATATCTAGAAACACTGTATAACTATCTACTGTAGGTGAATTATTGAATCGTTTTATAATCCCCGCTTGTTCCACCACAAAAACATCAGTAGTGCCATTATATGCTTGAAAATCTACAGGGTTAGTGAATGATAAATTCGGATATGCTTCTTCTAATTGATAGGACTCTAGAGGGGCTGCGAATCCAGGCATAATAAATAATATACCAAGAAATAAAGTAAATATCAATGATAGTTGATAAAATGCTTTTTTACTTACCAAGTGATCACTTTCAAGGATTGAGCTTATTCATAATTGTTTCTCTTTCTTCATGCCCAATCTTCGGTATATGGGCATATCAGATGAATTAATGAAGATTTGTATTAATATAGATGAAAAATGTAATAATTAGGAAAATTAGCAAAAATTTAAACCATTAGTTTGAACAGAAAACTCATGAAATTTGCAATTGGTGCGATTTTTCACGAATCAAATACCTTCTGCCCATCTAAAACGACTTTAGATCATTTCCATATAGAAATTGGGGACAAGATAATATCGGAGAGTGAAGGTCCTTCATCAGGTTTTCTTGGAGGAGTAATAGATACTGCTCATGAGTTAGACATTCAGTTACATCCTACGATTGCTGCATTCGCTAATCCTTATGGTGTTGTTGATAGTGAAGCCTTTAACTACTTCACTACTACTCTTTTAGAGGGATTAGAACACGTTGATAAGGTGGATGGTGTTATTTTATGTCTACATGGAGGAATGGTGGCTGAAAATTCATTAGATCCTGAGGGAGAGATTCTTTCTTTAGTTCGTGAAAAAATAGGTAAAAACATTCCAATTGTTTGCACATTAGATATGCATGCAAACCTTAGTGAACGAATGATACGAAATGCTGATGCTTTTTTTGTAAATAACGAGAATCCCCATCTAGATTCTTATGATAGAGGTCGAGAAGCAACACAGGTCTTATATAAGATTGTGAAAGGAGAACTTGAACCAGTTATGGCATTAGAAAAACCAGGTATGCTTCCACCCACGCTTCATATGAATCCCCCTCATTCGGGTCCAATGGTAGAATTATTCAATCTTGCATTTGAGATGGAAAAAGATACCCGTGTTATTAACGTAAATATTGCTGGTGGATTTCCATGGTGTGATATCCCTAAAGCTGGCATGAGTGTTTTAACTGTTGTAGATAAAGATCAGAAACTGGCAGAACAATTGGCAAGACGGCTTTCCCAGAAATTATGGGAAGTTCGACAGGAATTTATTCCCTCACTAACTTCCACTGAGGAAGCAGTTGACAGGGCTATTCACGCTGAAAAAGGACCTGTGATTCTTGCTGATGTAGCTGATAATCCAGGTGATGGTACTACAGAAGATTCCACCGAAATCCTGAAAACTTTGATAGAGTACAACGTCAAAGGTGTTGGCTTTGCAGTGATTCATGACGCTGAAGCAGTAGAGAAATGTATTTCTTTAGGAGTAGGTAAACAAGTAGACTTGAAGTTGGGTGGAAAGGATCCAAAATATAGTGGGGGTCCTATAACTCTAACAACTAAGGTAAAAACAATCACTGATGGATCTTTTTTGCATTTAGGACCACTTTATGGTGGATTTGAGATGCAGATTGGAAGAACAGTTGCAGTAGAAACAAATGGGATAGAAATTATAATCACTGAAAACACCTACAATCCTGTTGATCCCGAAATATTTCGCCGCCATGGAATAGAGCCTTCCAGAAAAAAAATACTCGTCGTCAAAACGTTTGCAATGCACATGGAGCCTAACTACCGACCCTTTGCTACAGAAATAATCGAAGTGGATGCTTTAGGACAGGCTAGTCCAAACTTAAAACGATTCAAATGGACCCATATTTCAAGACCCATGTTTCCAATAGATGATATATAGTTTAGAAAGTTAATTGTTGGGAAAAGTTGATGTTACGTTATACCTAAGTATGCTTCCTTCACATGGGGGTTATCCAATAGCTCTTCTTTTGTCCCTTGCAGTTCTATCCTGCCATCCTCTAGAAGATAGCCTCGGTCGCATATTTCAAGAGCGATACTAGCATCTTGCTCGACCAAGAGAATTGTAGTTCCAGCCTTCTGGATCTCTCTGATTGCCTCAACAATACTTTTTTTAATTAAGGGAGCTAGACCTAAACTGGGCTCATCAAGGAGAAGTAACTTGGGACCCCCCATGAGTGAACGTCCAAGCGCTATCATTTGTTGTTCTCCTCCTGAAAAATTCCCTGCTTTCTCCTCTAAGCGTTCTTGAATGTCTGGAAATAGTTTTAGCACAGTCTCCATCCTTTCTTCTACTATTTTATTGTTAGATTCTTTATATGCTCCTAGTTCGAGATTTTCTTGGACACTTGACTCGGTGAAAAGCCGTCTTCGTTCTGGACAATGGATAATTCCAAGTTTAACGATCTCATGCGGTTTGAGTGACTTATTCTTGCCGAGGACGCGAAACTCAGATTTGGTTGACTCCATGATAAGCTTTCCATCAAAAAAAATCTTTCCTCGCTCAAGTTCTGGTCCTAATCCTGATATCGCTCGAAGTAACGTTGTTTTACCTGTTCCGTTTGGACCTATAATCGCTACTAGTTCACCTCTTCCTACAGTGAGCGAGACAGAGGCTACTGCAATAGCACGACCGTAGTGTACGCTTATTTCTTGAAGTTGAAGGAGATAATTTGAGGATTCAGACAACCTGTTTCACTCCGTACCTAGATAAGCGGTAATGACTTCCTCGTTTTCCGAAATTTCTTGAGGTGATCCTTGAGCTATTAATCGACCTTGGTGAAGCACAAAAACCTTATCCACTAATTTCATTAAGATTTTTAGCTTATGTTCAATAATCAAGATAGTCATGCCTTTTTCATGTGATTCACGAATTACCCGTTGAACACGGAAGCCTTCTTCATGCGATAACCCTGCAAAGGGTTCATCTAGAAGTAGTACCCGTGGCTCTACAGCCATCGTTCTCGCAAAATCCAACCGTTTTAGATCACCATGGGGGAGAATAAACGCTGGATAATTCTTTTTCTCTGCCAAATCTACTGTAATTAGAGACCAAATAGCCCTATTTCGGAGTGTTGATGATTTGGAAAGTAATTTTTTCGGGATATGTGGCACCATTGTATTTTCTAATGCGTCCAACAACTTGAATGGGCGAACTAATTGGAACGTTCGTGCAATCCCCTGTTTAGCAATTTTGTAGGGCTGCCAACCGGCGATATTTTTCCCATTAAAGAGAATTTTTGATCCTCGCTCTGGTTTTAGATATCCAGTTAACAAATTGAATAAAGTGGTTTTTCCTGCTCCGTTAGGTCCAATGATTCCAATAAGTTCCCCCTGCTGAATTGAAAAATCTACTTGGTCAACTGCTTTAAGCCCCTCAAAATGCTTGCTTAAATTTTTAGCTTCAAGGATGATTTTGTCATTTTTAAGGCTAGCAGAAGAACCCTGAGTACTATTTACTGTCATTTCAGTTCACACCAATGTCTAATCAGGTTCATATCGTCCAACAGAGGGCCAAACACCCCAAAAGCGTAATCTCGCCTTCTTAAAAATTTTAGGAAGATAATAAGCATAGGGAATTCCAATACTGCTATAGATGAGGAATTTCGCTTTAATCAGAGCTTCATTAGCCAAAGACATCCCTAAAACATCTTCAAGCACAAAAAATCCAATAATTTCACTTACTAAGAAAACTGGGATAGCAGGTATACTAAAAAGGAGCATAATAAAGAGAGTAATAAAAGTTGAAGCCTCTTCAATTTTGAGATAATCAAATATATTGATATTATCTGTTATTGCCCAAAACAATGCGAATATTATTCCCAAAACGATTGCTCTTTTTTCTTCCTTTTTTGCTCGTACTATTCCATATCGCATGTATCGTAGTGTAATGACTAATAGTAAGCCATATGCAAGAATATCTAGTGCATGTATGTCTTGGAATACAAAATTTAAAAATAAATTTACAAGTATGGTTAAAAGAAATGCTCCTATAATTCCTCCTGTGATTGTGCCAACACCTCCGATTACACATTGGATGATAACTGTAAAACTGAAGGAACTGTCAAAAAATGAGGGGGCTACAGATGGGAGACTCTGTAAGTAAAGTCCTCCTGCGATTCCTGCAAAAAAAGCACTGAAACTAAATGCTAGAATCTTATAAAGACGAAGATTTATCCCGAGGGATTCCGCAGCTTCCTCGTCTTCACGAATGGCTTGAAATATCAGTCCAAATCGCGAAAAAGCTAGCCAAATTATTGCACTTACAGAAATAAAAAATATTAAAAGAGCAAAGATATAGAAATTGAGATAATTTATCTCTTTCCAATTGAGATGCTCTTTACTAACAGAAGGAATTATTAACTTGGGAAAAGGAAGCCCAAAATCTTTACCAGTAGGTACATCATAAAAAACTATGAGATAGAATTCAGAAAAGAGTTTAATTATTTCCTTGCTAATCAATGGGAGTATTAGAGTGATTAAAGCGAGATATGGACCTTTTATACGTAACGCAATTACCCCAATACATGCAGCAAGTAATGCGGAAATAATTGCACCAAAGATTAATGCTGAAAAGGGATCAAGGACAAACTCAGATCCTAATAGACTTTCAAACTCGGGACTCACTAGCATACCCGCTGAAGCCCAGTAGGAAACATAAGCTGTCAAACCCCAAAAAAGTGCATGACCAAAGGAAATCTGTCCAGTGTATCCTGACAGAAGGTCCCAAGACGCTGCAAAGATAGCCCAAATGAGGCAAAGTATTAATATACTGAGAACAAATCTATTTGTCCCAAATAAACCCATTTCACGACCTATGGCATATATATCACTGATAACTGGCAATCGTGAGCCATTGAAAAAACCATTTAACACGGAAAATGGTTGGGGTAAATCTGCGGCAGGAGCACCAATGATAGACGGGATTAATATTAGAATTGCGATACCTAGGAGGTAGTAACCATGATCTCGCACCTTATCCCAGAAGTCTTCAATCTTTTCTTTCCAGTCTATTTCTCTTAAATTCTCCTGGAAATTTTCAAACCATTGTTTCCAATCCATTTTTTAACCCTCTAGTTCTTTTTTCTCCCCGAATAACCCTTCTGGTTTAAAAATCAATACGATGAGGACTACTAGGAGCGGAACAACTACAGAGTAGTTTTGAAATCCTTCAGTCATACTAATCATAATTTCACTATAGCCGATAATGATAGCTGCTATGATACTCCCTGGAAGTGATCCCATTCCCCCTAGTGTGACAACAGCTATAGCCCAAATTAGTATCCACCACCCCATAAATGGACTCCACGTTGGAGTAGCTGTATACCGAGAAGTAAAAATTGCTGCAAAAGCAACCAGTCCCATACCTATCCCACTTACCGTGGCAAATGCTTTACGAATGTCTATTCCAGCTAATGCAGCAGCTTCTTCATCTTGGGCAACTGCTCGTAAAGCCATCCCCATTTTTGAAAACCAAACAAAACTGTACAGGAGAATGCAGATAAGAATGGAGAATATCAAAGCAATAACTTTAATATTTGGTACTAGCGCCCCAAAGAATTTTATGTTTTCTTCTGGAATGATTGACTTAAGCGACCGATCTTCTGGACCAAATTGTGCAAATCTTTTGCCTTTTTCTGGGAAAAAGGCAACCTGAATTATGCTTTGAAAAATGAGTGCCATAGAGAATGTTATAATCATAGTATTAACATGGCTGGCTCGAAATTCATCCAAAAGGTATCGGTCTATCGCCATAGCCAATAAAGCTATAAAAAGTATCACCAATGCTGCTAATGAGATAAATATAACTGGTAATTTGACTATTAATAGTATTGGTACTGATATTCCTAGTAAAAACGTACTAAGAGCGATTGCTTCTTTTGGTAGCTCCAAATACCATATAGCTAAACAGATTGCAAGGACAGTTAACCCAACGTAAAATGATTCTACAGTGAACCCAACATACTGTTGAATTAAATAAAGATCAGCAGTTTCACCAAAATATGTGACACTTGTTACAGCGATTATTAATGACGCTAGTATTAGAATGAATTCCCGTGTGCTGAATATAGTCCAAAAGTAGGCTAATAAGACGATTATAAGTATAATCGGGAGTAGAACTAAACTCAATAAAAATAACTCATCCATATTTTTTAAGGGGTCTTTTGTACCGCTCAGACTATGGATAGGGAGAAAAATGAGATCTCTCGTTAGAGTAATTTTTACAGTTTCGAGTAAATAATACATTAAATATGCTCCCAAAACATAGTATCCCCCCAGAGAGAGTTTAAGTTGTTTTGCTACACCAAAAATTAACGAAAATCCCATAGCGAGAATCATAAATAAAGAACTACGCACTGCACCTAGGATGATTATTTGTAAAGCAATTTCCGTGTCATACTGTGTGAATGGATATACTAGAAAGAATGTGAAAAGAGCAATTAGAATTATAAGCAACCATTTTTCCTTTTCTATGTAATCATAAGCGATCTTTTTTGACAGGTTTTTCACAAACGTCACCTTTGCAATATTTGGGATAGAGGAGAGGTATTACTAAGTTAATAGCTGAAAGAACATTGAACCATTACTTATTCTCAATATTCCACTATAACCTCGGAATTCTACTATAATAATTAATAATTAACTAAAAAAAAAGAAAAAAGAGGTGGGTTATTTATTGTTTCTTTCGCTGTCTCATATGCCCAACTATAGCCAAATTCACTAAAATCATCAAAATTAGTGGTAATTCAAATCCAGGAATGGATTCGGGCTCTTTTGTTGTTTCCGATTCCGATTCCGTTTCCGTTTCCGTTAGTGTCCCCGTTTCTGTCGTAGTAGAAGTCGACGTTACATAGCCATGTGCGGAATGGTCGATAGGCCACTCTATGTGGGCAGTGAGATCCCTATGAGTAACATTTTCGCCTATTCTTGTCCAGATGGTTTTCTTAGCACCCCCCTGCTGCCACTGAGCGAAGTACCCTTGAATGTATTTGTCGTCCACGGCTCCAATGGAAGCCCTGGTATAGAGATCATGCACTGTGATGTCGGTTGGCGCACCTGGGATAGGTGCAGGCTGCCCAGTTGAATTTACGCCTAACTGAGATCCAGGTTCACTTGTATATTTGATCCAATAACCTGCTCCTTCATAATCTGTATCTGCTAATGCAAGTTGGAGGGATGCTACATCTGTAGCGTCTGCTCTCTCAATGGCGTCTACAATTACGTTAACTGCGTCATAACTGGCAAAAGATGTATATGTTGGTTGTTCACCATACTTTGCAGAATAGGCATTTCTGAAAGCAGTAGTCTTAGGGGTTTTTACTTGGTCTGGTGGACAGGTTTCCATCTCTATCTCACCATATGAAGCGCCTTCAGTTTCCTTAAAGAAGGTACTTGCTTGGCTCTCTACATTGATTCCTGCCAACATTTGAGGCATATCTAACGATGCCCACGCTTCAGTAACATATTTGCCCACTGGACCACTAAATATTTGCATTATGGCATTGACCTTCAACCCACCATATTCTGACTTTAATGGGGTAAGAGCCGAGATAGCTGCATCTAAGGATGCCCCTTCAGAGAGTGTAACATCATCGGTGAAGTTATACATTGGAGTGCCATATGCAGCGGGAAGAGCAGTGTGAAGATAATGTTTGATACCTCCACTCATTGCCAAAGACCAAGCTGCATCTTCACGGACAATAGTAATGTTTCCTATCACTCCTAGCTTTGATAGTCCAAAGGCGTATAAATCAATGCATCCTCTGGTTAGTATACTGCCGTTACTGGGGCCAGTTCTCCAGAAATAAGGAGTGATAATAGGAGCTGTTGATCCTACCCCAAGAAAAGGTCGATCTAGTTCTGCCATTACTGCTATCGTGACCTCTGTACGGAATAGACCAAGCATCGCTGTAACATCGTCCTGATCCATCAGCTTTCTTGCGCTTGTAACCGCTGTAGTCGCATCTGGTAAACCAGTTGAAGGTGAAGAAGACGTCTCAACAATCAATTCAAGATCATAGTTCGTTCCTCCGACTGTAACTCCGCCAGCAGCATTGATTTGCTCTACAGCAAGTTTTGCACCTGTTTCCATGTCTTTACCTGGTGTAATTGCCAATGGTCCAAGTGCTCCGATCTTAATTGTGTCTACCTGAGCTTTAGCCTTTCCTTTATCTATTTGAAGTGCAAAGAACATAGCAAAAATAATTAAAATCAGGATTAAACCTTGTTTTTCTTTTTTCATTCAAATCACCAAATCTAACTTAATTTATGTTATTTTTAATCCCCCAATGTCTTGTTTTTTTAGAATTAATGGACTTGAATCAATTCATAATGAGTTATAAATTTTTGCATGATTTTCTCAAGCTCTGATATCCCGTTTAATTAGACTATGACCCGACTTTACTATCTATACGTTTGCCATAGCTCAAGTTAACCTCTTTTTAAGGAGGATCCAAAACACTTAGAAATTATCTATCAATTATGCTTAAACACATTGATTTATTCTTTTTTACGTGCTTATAAAAAATAAAGATATTTTTCTTACAGAGGAACACCCTATTACAAGCAATAGTTAGGAGAAATGAAATAAATGGTTGAAAGCGAAGTTTTAGGCAAACCTTGGTTTAAACTTTGGCCTGAGGAAATACCAAAGAGTCTTGAATATCCCAAAGAATATCCAATCTATAAATTCCTTCAAGAAGCCGCAGAACAATATCCTGATAATGTAGCGACAATTTTCTTTGATAATAAAATAAAATATAGCGAACTTTGGGACAAAGTATTGCGTTTGGCTAACTCGCTTTCTAAATTAGGGATCAAAAGAGGTGATAGGGTTGGAATTTATCTCCCTAATTGTCCGCAGTTTGTTATCTCCTTTTTTGCGATTAATCGACTTGGAGCAATGATTGTACCTTTTAATACCCAATATGTTGACCATGAATTGGTTTATCAAATCAATGATTCTGGTGCTCGCGTAATTATCTGCGTAGATATCGTTTATAATCGTGTGCGTAAGATCTTTGATAAGAAACTCGTCGAACTTGACCATATTATTGTTACTTCTTTACGTGAAGAATTGACATTCTCTAAGCGTTGGTTAGGAACTATGTTCGGAAAAATTCCTCTAGAGAAGAAAATTCGACCAGATGACTTGCCTTTCAAAAAATTGGTAGAAGAGGGAAATCCTGATGAGGTTCCAAATGTTGAAATCAACCCTGAAAGAGATTTAGCTCTCATTCAGTACACTGGAGGAACCACAGGAGTTAGTAAAGGTGCGATGCTCACTCACCATAATATTGTTAGCAATCAACTTCAAATAACTCAGCTTTATTTCCCACCGATTAAACATGGCGAAGAATGTTATGTAGTAGTACTCCCCCTGTTCCATATCTATGCATTAAATACATGTATGATCGCAGCTGTCAGTCAAGCGTCAAAAATGCTTCTTATTGCAGACCCATTAGCGGGTAGACCGATGTTACAGGACTTGTTAGAGTCACTGTTCAAATATAGACCTACTATGTTCCATGCAGTCCCAAGTTTATATGTTGGTCTCCTTTATCATCCGGACATTAAAGATTATGATTTGACCTCCATTCGGGCATGCCTTTCTGGAGCTGCTCCGCTGCCTGAGCAGGTTATGTATAATTTTGAGGAATTAACAGGTGCTAACGTCGTTGAAGGATACGGATTAACCGAAACATCACCGGTAACACATGTAAATCCATTTGTTGGCGGTTTAAAACGCGCTGGAAGTATTGGGTTTCCCCTTCCCGATACCGATGTTAAAATTTTCGATCCTTCTGAGGGTGGACAAGATAAAGCACTTCCTCAAGGTAAAGAAGGTGAAATTGGGATCAAGGGCCCTCAAGTGATGCTTGGATATTGGAAGAAACCTGAAGAGACCCAAAATGTGTTTAATAAAGAAGGTTATTTCTTAACTGGAGATATTGGATACATCGATAAGGATGGCTATTTTTTCATCACTGGTAGAAAGAAAAACATGATTGATGTTAGTGGACTCAAAGTATACCCACGTGAAGTTGAAGAGCTTATCCTTGAGCATCCTGCAATTCAAGAAGTCGCAGTTGTAGGCATTCCACATCGAATTCGGGGAGAAACAGTTAAAGCATTCGTTGTACTAAGAGATGATGAAACAGCATCCGAAGAAGAAATAATTGAGTTTTGTAAAGGTCAGATAGCTCGATTTAAGATTCCAAGGCATGTTTCGTTCATCGATGAACTTCCCAAAAGCGCTATCGGAAAAGTGCTTCATCGAGAGCTAAGAGATATGGAATGGAAAAAAGCCGGTCGAAAAAAATCGATTGATGGCTAATCTGATCGTTATAGAAGAGTTCCCCAGGCATGTTCAGTATTTCCAATACCTTTTCCAACCTCTCGTAAAGATGTTGAATAATCTCTATCTTTGAAGTGGAATTTAGTCACTTTCGTAGGATATTCATTGTAAAAAAGGGCTTTTGAAAGGAAAGGAAGTCCTAATACTGGTCCTTCCAATCGAAAACAGGTTCTTGAATAACATTGCAGTTCAAAGTTAATCCTTTTCTCTTTCTTTTTTGCATTTAGTTTCCAATAAGGTAGCCCCGATCCCCTCTGAAAGTATTTCTCGATTTTTATTTTTTTAAAGAAATGCACTTCCTGGGTTGATGCGTCAAAGAATTCCATTTCCCGTTTGACTCTCACTCTTGTATTCTCTCCCCGAAAAGGTTTGTCGGTATAACCCGACCTAAAGATTCCAGCTCCTTCATGAGGAAGGAAATACTTCAATATCGATCCATCTTCAAAAAAGATTGTAGCCCAATACCACAATGGAGGAGGAACATCAAGGGTGACTTTTTGGAAGTATGCAAGCCCTTCCACATTCCGACTCTTGTTAGAAAACTCAATTTCTCCATTAAACTCCAGTCGATTCATTTTTAGGATACTATAACTCATTAATCCCCCTAAATAACTTCTCCCTCTCGCTATCGGACGAGTAAATTCATTACTAGGAGCAATAAAGGAATTAAAATCGGTTTTAAAATTCTCATTAACAATAAAGAAGCGGTGGTCTTCTCCTTCAGTCTCAAACATATATTCCCAGCTATTTTTTTTCGTACTAACACATCCTCCCTCTTTCGTACGGTTGATAGTTATCTTTCCCGAATTTAATACAATATCACGATGCATGGTATTTCCATCGTAGAACCAGCCAGCAATTATTCCGTCAAGTTCGGTCTGATTTTTCTGGTGTATAATTGCTTTATCTCTTTTCCAAAATAAATTGTTGGCTCTTATCCAGTCACTGTTTCGAGAAGACCAGAGTACCATGATCTGAGGAGGTGTAGGATTGTCTTCAGAGAATGGATCAATGAAAAATAACCAGAACCACCACCACCAGCTAAACCGATTCATTCTACTAGGGAAAGAATAAATTGACACAGTTGCCATCTCAGTACGAGTACCTCTTTTAATATATTATATCCTAATGAAAGGAAGCTACTAATATCTTTAATCTTTGATAAATAGCTTTTAAACTACTTAATAGAGAATTTCAAGCTCATTAATTCTTTTTCTTTTCTCTTGGTAATGTTTTTCATTTTCCTTAACTTTTTGATCAGTTGATACAGTTCTCTGGAGCTTATAAACCCTTGTTTAAGTAAGGTTCCAAAAAAATCCGCTAATTGAATAACGTTTTGCTTTTCTACCACACAATCCATCAACATTAGTACATCTTCGGTAATAATTCTGTATCCTTTTTTACTAGCATACTCGAGTAATGACGCGTCGGCAGAATCATAGCCTCGTATTAAATAATTTTGAAATTCAATATCAAGTGTTGGTAGAATGGTAACATATTCAAAAATCTTCTTTTCATATGGAAACCTATATTCAAGTTCTTTTCTCACCTCATGAGTAATAAAAAAGGTTCCTTTTCTTAAAATTTCATGAATAAGGTCTTCCCAACCTTCATCTCTCAATAAGAGAAGCTTACTCCAAGAAAAAGTGTCGATTCCAATCATGATCAATAATTAAACAGAATATTTATAAGCATAATGTTCTATATTCTAACTATGGGTCAAATTAGTTTTAGAATTCCAGAAGAAGAAATGGTTTTTCTTAAGTGGCTTTCAGAAAAAACTGCTCAGCCTGTTAGCAGTATATTTAGGAATGCAATTCTTGAATATTTTCAAGAATGGAAAAATAATTATTTATTGAGAGAATATCAAAAGGGAAATATAGGATTTAAGCAAATGTGTAACCTAGGAGGGATAAGTTTCCATCGTGGACTGATTTTACTTGAAGAAAACAACGTTGAACCACCTATCACCGAAATAATTGATAATTGGACGAGTCAGGTTCGTGAAAAAATGACAGCAAAGGACATCTTTAAGGAAGGAACTAGAGTAAAACGTGAGTCTCCAGAAGTCATACTTGAAGAAGATAGCGACACCACAGAGTGAAGTTAGCAGAGACCAAAATAATCCTTGATATCCAATCGAAAGGCAATCTCCTTTTTCCGAGTTTCATCACACCGAATGAGCGGTTATAATACAAATGATAGACTTCAGATCACGGGAAAAGGTTAAACATCATTATTTCTTTCATCTTAGAAGTTCCAAGATTTTAAAAACTGTTATTCGACGCGGGGTATATGACATTTTTTCCTACATTATTATTTGAACTTACAACTTTTTGCCTTTTTATTATTACTAGTGCCTTTGCCTTGAAAAGACATGGTAAAAATGTCTTCATACTATTTGCAATAATCATCGGGGTCGCGTTCTATATCGAGCTGAACGCCATAAGCAATCGGGGATATGACTACTTAGATTTTCTTTTTTATGCGGACAATACTTATCCTTTTATCCTTCCATTCGGATGGGTTGTCTTTTTTTACTGGGCGCATACTCTCTCTGAGGGATTAATTGCGTGGGATGGCACTTTTCTTAGAGCCTGCACTCTTGCACTCACAACAGGTGTTCTTACTGGAAGTATGTCACTTTTTCTAGAACCAGGCGGTCAAGCTCTTGGTTGGTGGATATATTACAGTGACGGTATATGGGGAATAAGCCTCCTGGATGTTCCCTTTGAAATATATGTTACATATTTTGTTTGGGGAGCAGTAGATGGTTTTATCTTCCGAATTTCATTATGGTACGGATTTATCCAACGACGTGATTTTAATGTCCCGATACTCACCTTTATTCCCTCTACCTGCTCCATTATCTTTTTTACAATAATGGCTGTAGCTGTTTACTTAAAGACTCCACAATTAACCTTTATGTGGCTCTGCAATGTAATAATTTTCCCAGTAATCAGCACTCTAAGGCAGTACGAGTACGAATTTAAAGAAAAGGGCAGGCCACTATCGTGGGGAATCAGTAATGTATCATGAAATTTTAAAGAAAGACTCAAATCAATCTTGTAATCAGTATTTACTGGGGATATAACTTATGTCAGTCAAGATGGATGTTGTTGTAGTTGGTGCAGGCACCGGTGGCAGTACAACAGCTTATGCTTTGGCAAGAAAAGGAATTAAAGTAGCTCTAGTGGATCGAAAACCACAAGGGATTATAGGCCGAAAAGTATGCGGGGATGGCATTCCCAAAGCAACTTTTGACAATTTAAATAGATTAATCGATCTTGCGTATCCCCAAGATGACGAAATTTGCCAGGCAGCTAAAGGAATGGATTTAATTGGTCCTAATTTGATTGACAAATACCGGTTGACGTCACCTCATGAGGAAGGGTATATCGTTGATCGTCATAGATTTGGACAACGTCTACTCAACGATGCCCTAGATGCTGGAGCTAATTTATATCCTAATGTTTATATAAGTGAGCCACTTATCAATAATGACGCTGTTTGTGGAGTAAAAGGAAAAAATAAGGAGAATAATGAAAGTATAGAATTCAATGCTCCTTTTTCTTTAGATGCTACAGGATCATCTGCTGTATTGTTAAAACGCTTACAAGATCCCGTTAGAGGTCACATGGAGCCAGGTTATGCTAAAAAGGATATCGGATTTGCCTATCGTGAAATCCGTGATCTAAAACATGAAATAGATGACCCTGATTATATTAAAATCTATTTTAGCACTTCACTTTTTCCAGGGGGCTATTTTTGGATTTTCCCCCGTGGTGAGAAGTCAGTTAATACGGGTTTAGGTGTCATGCCTGTAGGTAACTATCCAAGCCCTAAACCAATCTTTACAAAGTATATCAATTCTTTGGACATGTTTAAAGACTCTAAACTTATCCATGCTGGCTCAGGGTATGTCCCTCTCCGAAGACCCAACGAAGTACTTGTCGCTAACGGATTTGTGCTTGTGGGAGACAGTGGGTCAATGGTCAACCCAATACATGGCGGTGGAATCGGTGCTTCTATGGATGGAGGGGCTTTGGCAGCCGATACAATTGAAATTGCTTTAGAAAACGATGATTTTTCTCTTCAAGCACTTTGGCCTTTCAATGTTAAATTTCAGAGGGAAATAGGCGGAAGATATGCCTCCTTGGAAATATTTAAATGGCTCCTCATCACACTGAATGACTCTCAACTTTCTAAAGCAATGGGGAGTAAAATTGTGGCAGATGAGGACATTGAAAAACTGGGGATGCAAGAAGAAATAATGTTCAGCACAATAGAAATACTTCGCCGCCTTTGGCGTGGAAAAAGGATTCCTCGCGTTATGTTACGACTGTTTAGAACTGCAAAACGAATGCAAGCTATCGTTGCACATTATCAAGCTTATCCTGATCAAGTTGATAAGTTTAAATCTTGGCAAGCAGAGCTAAGAAAACTTCATAAGGGATTTATACCCGATAATGTATAATTTCACGGTTCTTATGGTTAGATAAAAATGACTAGTGACCATAAATTTTGTGATAGAGAAGGTAACTTAACACTAATGGATGAAGAGAAAGGCTTATTTCGATATCCTGCCACATTGCATTCAATACGTAACGCTAAAGGGGAGCTAACGATCACTACAGACCGAGTAATCTTTCTAGGTGAAGCGCAAACAGATCTTATATCGGACAGAATGTCGCAGACTTTTCTTGAAAAAGAGGTCTTTGGTCGGGTAAAAGGTTGGACTGGCAGGCATATACGTTTTGCATTATCGAAACATCAATTAGCTAATTTTATCCGTTCAGATACTGTAACTTCTAACGAATCTCCTCTATTAACTCTTTTAGTCTTTGATACGACAAGAAAAAGTATGAAAGTAATTAAAATTGAAATGGACTTTGAGATGGATGATAATGCGATAACCGAGGCGTGTGGTTTCCTTGAAAGCTTATTTGATCCCCCTATCTCTATAGATTTTTCTTAACTATCTGTAAATAGAAAGAAAAATGAATGATAATATGAGAATAAACCTAATTCTTCACTTTAATCTATTGAAAGAAGCTCCATACAACAAAAATAAGAAATATTGCCAAGAACAAGAATAAAATCACTCCTGCTATTGTTCTCAGGTCAATTGGTGGGTAAGGAAGTTGATCACTACCGTTATCTCCGCCATTTTCCTCACCTGTATCCTCAAAGCTTTTAAGAACATCACCGCGTCCTGATCCTTGTGTATTGGCCTCATAACTCATGTCTTTTGCATGTTTCGTAAGTAAATTCATCACTTCTTTCGGCTTAAGATCGAGATTCTTCGCTAGAAGTAGTGCTGCAGTACCCGCGGCATGAGGGGTGGCCATGGATGTTCCGCTTGCGGAAGTGTAATATTGATCTAACGGCGATCCCATACTAGTATTATTAGCTCGAGGTGCTATAATGTTAACTCCAGGGAAGCATAGGTCGGGTTTTATCCTTCCATCTGCAGTAGGTCCACGTGAAGAAAAAAAAGCAATTTTATCGTTATCATCACTAGCACCTATTGTTATCACATTTTTAGCACATCCAGGAGTTCCAACAGTCTTAGATTCAGGACCTGCATTTCCTGCAGCAACACAAACAACGATTCCTTCATCTACTAATATATCTACTGCTAGACACATAGGATCCGTTCCATCACAAGGACCAGAACCTCCAAGACTGAGATTAGCAATTTGTGCACCGTTATCCCCACTCCATTCCACACCTGCGATAACTCCTGATAACCATCCTGAACCATTAGAATCGAGAACTTTTGCAGCGATGATCGACGCTTCTGGAGCCACACCTACATATTTTTTAGCGGATGCTTCACCATTACCTGCAATAGTTCCAGCTACATGCGTGCCATGTCCATTACCATCGAAATAACCCTCTTCTGTAAAATCTTCTGTTTTTAGTACACGTCCTTTAAGATCGGGATGATCGGTATCTACTCCAGTGTCAATAACCGCAATAACTATACCTACGCCACTATTTCCTCCATCAGGGTGATTCCAAACCTTATTTGCTAGGATTAGTGGAATAGACTTATCTAATGCGATACGCACCCTTCGATCTTTCCATACATTCTTAACATAAGTTCCTTTTGTTTTATGAAGTTTAGTTACTTTTGAAACACTTTCTGGTTTTACATTTATTGCTACAGCGTTTAAACGGTGAAATGTCATTAAAATTTCACCATCTTGTTCAAATTCTCGACTTAATACCTTAATATCCTTCCCCCGGACTTGTTCAAACTGAACAATGTATCTATTTGATTCTTGTTCTAGTTTTCGGTCTTTTTCCTCTAATTTCTTTATTAATTCTTCATCAAGCATAGGAATTTTCCCCATCTTACTGCATTCACATTATTTTAAGTATCATTTGAACATCTTTTTGTTGCTTACTGATTATCTTAATAATTTAAGAAAGAATCTATGAAACATAAAAGGACGGTTCATTGTGGCTCCTGCCTGTCCCCATTTGCAGAAATCAGGTAATAATTACGTCTGTAGTAGTCCCTTACTCTCAATTCCCCTTACTCTTGAACTAATGGACGTAACATTGGTTTGTGAGGTAGAGGAGACATATAAAAATAATGTTTGTCAACGTTTTGTCCCAATTGCTTCTTCCCCCCCTGAAGAAGATAAAGGATCTCTTTTTGGTGAGAATACTCTAGAAGATCCATCTAGTCATGATACACTCGTTTCCTCTCCAGATATAGAGGAGAAAGAGAGTACACCCTCTGTTGAACAAGATTTTTTTCCTGTTTCCATAAACATGTCACAGGATAACGCCCAAAGACTTACTTCAGACACTAAACGAGTTTATGACCCTTCTTCCCCTCAATGTACCTTTCTTAGTAGTTCTGAAGGAAATTTGTGGTGTACTAGTCCATATATCAGCAAACACATCATTCTTGAAAATTTAGACGCAGCTTTCATTTGTCAAGTGCCTATCTGGTCTCAAAATGTTTGTGGGCGTCTCCCCGAATCTATTTTTCCTGTTGGGGAAGAAATTCTTCTAGAAGAAAGTAGTGAAAGGCCTGAATCTGTAGAATTATCCTCTAATGAACTAGTTGAAGATTACTCAACTCATGAAGTTTCATTTCCTACTCCTGACTCAACTTCAATGCCTTCAACCGATCAGACAGATGAAATTGAGGCTCCTTCTGATATTATTGAACCCTTTGCTCAACTTATTGATATGGAATTTACAGATACACCACCTCCCGAAGTAGAAGAAAGGAAACGAAAGCAAATAATGGCTAAAAGGAAGGCCGTTATGACGAGCGCCACATTTGGGGGTTTTTTCAATCAATTAACTG
>JAEOTF010000196.1 GCA_016840025.1 Candidatus Hodarchaeota archaeon | reverse complement strand
TTGGCACTCTTTTTATTGATAAAGGGTGGAAAGGACCTCTAAATATCCTAAGCGTCGATAGTCTAATAGATGGAATTTTTGAGCCTGACGAATATCTAAAAATGATAGCAGCCAAAGCTCTCGGCAGAAAAGAGAATACAGCGGTTTTAAGGATTATTGAACGCACGTTAGTTGAAACCAGTTCAGATATTCGACGTTGGGGTATGTATGCTCTGGCTCATATTAAGGATCCAAGAGCAATCCCCTATTTTCAACGAAATCTTAGACACAAAGATTCTCAAGTTCGAATCTGGGCTGCTTATGCTCTTGGAGAAATGGAAACGGAAATCTTCAAAGCAAAACAGCTTGAAGAAAAATTCGGCTTGATTAAGAAAAAAAGCGAGATGCATTGGGCATGTGGAAATTGTGAAAGCTGGTTAGTAGATTCTGATTTCTTTTCAGAAGAAATTCATGATCGTTTTTTTGATTGTTCAGAATGTAAGAAGCTTAATGTCATGAATCCCTCAAAGAAAATACCAGGATAAACAACTACTCTTCAAATAAGACAAAAAAAGGAACATGTAAATTGAGGTAAATTATGGCAAAAGAACTCAAGCTATTTCAAAAAATGGAAGAGATTCTTCAAATTATATTTTTAGAACTAAAATCTGATTTTCAAGAACGTAGAGCTTTATTAATGTCTTATTACTGGGTAATTATTGATTTACTCATTTTTAGTTTCCTCATTATCACAAAAAATGAGTGGACAAGCAGATCTCCAGAATTTTTTGATGTGTTCCCTGAATCATTAGTGTGTGGATTTCTGTTTTGGATGCTTTGGAATTCTTCATATAGAGATTCTATTCTTATCTTTAAGGAGCATGATGTAGCTAAAACATCTAATTCCCTTCTTCCACGCGTTTTTGCACGTTTTATAGCTTCTACGATTCGAAATTCATTCATAATCCTTATTTGTATTCCCGTGGTTGTTGGCCTTTCCTTTACAGGCATCATTGAAAAATTCCATTTTTCTTTCTTCTATATTACATATATACCTATATTTTTGGTTTCTGCAGCTGCATTCATGTTTGGATTGACTCTTTTCATGTCTATTGTGACAAATAAATATCGATATGGTTATGTACTCTCATTAGTGGTTCTCTATTTTCTTTTGATTTCCTCAAGCTATTATTTTCCGATTTTTTCCTTTTTTAATTATCAAGATGCCCCATTTGGTCTACCTGCACTCCCTACCACTATAGGTGAATCATTCGATCAATTCTATGATCTGAATCTAGATATTTTAGCTTTTTGCCTATTATTACCTTCATCGATCTCTCTTTATCTTATCCGTGTTTTCTTCTTATATGGAATGAATCGCCGAATGAATTATGGCGGTTACGGTTATGGGGGCTTTGAATATGGACGTAATGAAGCGTTGCTTCTTAGTCCTGTAATGGCTTATTTTTCAATTATAATACTCATTTCAGGAATCCTTACTTTTCGTTGGTATGAAAAAGAAGAAAAAAATAAACCTAAACCTACAGAGAAATTTAATGAAGTCCTAGACCAAGTCAACCAACCAATTCAATAGTTTGTTTTAAACCAATTTAATGCCTCAGTTAATGTGAAAACAACTACGTTTGCTCCAGCGGTAACCAATTCTTCATAGGTTGACAAGCCTGTAACTACTCCTATACTTATTAGTTGTGCCTTTTGACTTGCGATGATATCATTTTGTGCATCTCCAATCATTAAAATTGGTTTTGCCTGTAATTTAGCTTGAGCAAGAAGTATTCCTTCAGGATTTGGTTTTCCTTCCTGCACATCTAAACGAGTAATGGAACAATCAACAAAATCAATGAGTCTATATTCTTCCAATTTTTCCTGAAGCCAGGTGTGGTGTTGGTGTCGCTGAGAAACCACCGCAATTAGATATTTCTCTGCAAAAGCAGTAAGAACACTTTTTGCATCCCTTATAGGTCTCAAAAGCTGTGTTGTTGGTCCATCAAAAGCCTCAGCCCATCTTTGAAGAAATTCCAGACACTCTGATTTATCAGCTGTTTTATATATTGTGTTTAGAGCTTTTATCGGGTTTCCTGTTAATTCAAGAATCTTTGCATAGGTCAACGCGTGTTTTTCTGAGATCTCCTCATTAAAAACGGTTTTTGCGGCACATCTCGCAGCTTGATAGTAAGATGCAGTTGTATTGACCAAAGTACCATCAAAATCAAAAATAATGATTTCTTGTTTTGTTATTTAAATCCCACGCTTTTATTATATTAGAATTGGATGAATAACTCATGTTAGTTATACATCCTTCGCGTATAGGTACCGAAATCTATAAATTCCTAGTATCGGTTTGTTTTTCGCCCCGATATAAAGAAATCTATCTTTAAAAACCTCTAAGTAAGATACATTAAATAATATGACTTTCATGCTTTATTTTGTGAACATTTACTATCAGATATCCTTAATAGTATTTTTCAAAGGTTTTTTATTTTTAAGAGTAGGAAACTCTCTAAATTAAGATTCGAGATGTCAATGAATTGAAAGTTGATATTCAGGAAGTTTCCGAAATGATAGAAGTTACTATGGGTGCTGTCAATCTAAAATTTCCTAAAACTTTTCAATTCACAGAAACAGGTCTTTGGATTTCTATTGAAGGGAGTAAATGTGTCATTGGCTTATCAGCATATCTAGTAGAAACACTAGGTGATATAACTGAAATTACTTTGCCTTTAGAACAACAATTTGTTGAACCTGATGAAGAAATTGGGGTTGCTGAAAGCTCAAGCGACGTTTTTGGAATTATTTCACCTATAAAAGGTCGAGTCCTTGCTAGAAATCCTGTCATACTTTCAAAGCCTTATTTGATAAATGTAGATCCTTATGGAGAAGGTTGGCTTCTTAAAATTGAGGGGCAGGTGGAAAAAAGGATTCTAACGACTCGTGAATTTGTTAAAATTGTAGAAAAGAATCTTTTAAAGCAAAAACACATACATTAATCTAGGATCGTGAATAATTCTCGGAGATCTTTGATAACGTAGTCTGCTATTTCATGTAATTCTTTAGAACCACCAATTGCTACACGATGTCCTGCTACTTTAAGAAATTCACAATCAAATTTGCTATCTCCGACCGCGAGGCATGCTTGGGGCTCAATTTCCAAGTCATTCAATAACTGACGAAATGCTTTATCTTTCCGGAGTAAATCTACAGGTGAATCAGATTCTCCAGTAATAAATCCATTTTCATCGATGAGTAACTTATTGGCCACTATATGGTCAGCTCCTAATTCGTTCCCCACTTTATTAGCTAACACCTCTAATCCACAAGTGATTATTGCACTTTTTATTTGTTTTTCCTTGAGGTAAGCAAACACTTCCTTTGCAAACGGTTTGAGAGTATAATTCCTAAGAGATTTCTCTATTTCATTAAGGGAAGGGGTTGGTTTCCATAGTTTGGTATCACGTCGTACAAATTCAGGATAGTCTATTTTTCCTACGCAGTAGGCTTCCATATTTTTCTTTGTTTTTTCAAGAGTTCCAAATTTTGCATGGAGAGTGTTCCAACAACTTGTTTCTTCCAAAAGTGTACCATCAAGATCAAATGCAACTAATTTCAGCTTTCTCATTAGAGATTACCCCCAAAAAGCGACAAAGCATCGAAATCGCTTATTTAATTATTACTTTCCCCTAGAGACCCCTTTGTTTCCTCTCCACAATTTATACTTCCTGCGATTTTACTGTAATTTAGTCAAGCTTTAATGCTTAATTCGCCTGTGTTCAAGATTTTCTATTACATTTGGAGTGTAAAGTCTTTTCTATAGCCTTATCCTCAGTTATATTATCAAAGTCATTGGATGGTCATAAGAGATGCAGTATTTCTGTCCTGTTAGTGAATATCAACAACGGATGAGTAATGTCGCTAGTCAAGCTGTATCCGAAAACCGTGTCAACCAACTACCCACAGTTATCCAAGCAGCAATAGCGCATCTCTCAGAACTTACAAATGATGAGGTTATCAAGACAAAAAAAGCAATGATTAAAGAACAATTGATAAATAACTTTCTTAATACACTCCTTGTTGCTGCCCAACACGGGATAGATCTTGAAACACATTTAAACAGATTATTTTTCGAGTTAGAAACAAAATAACTCTCAGAAATCAAATAAAACAAAAATTAAGCTTTAAAAAAAAACAATACATTAAATTCTCCTCTTTCTTCCCTTTGTGTAACTTCATATCATATCACAGCTGAGATATAGCTAAAATTTCTACGTTAATACTATTATGTATTAATGTTCAAGTAGGTTTATTTTTGCGATTGTGAAACATGATTTTGAGGTTAGAAGGCGTGAGAAGTCGATTCCCTCGTTCCCATTTTGAAGCAAACTTTTCCCCCGAAGATTCAATGAAACATTTGCTCACTCAAATTGAGTCTAATAAGCTTGTTCAGTGTAGAAATTGTGCTTTACTCCCCACTTGCAATAATCCAACCAAAGGCTTAGATGAAGGATGCAATACTGGTTCTTCCCTTTCATTTACAGCATGGAGTGAAGTAGAACTACAACAACACCTTTCTCATAAAAAGGATGATCTTTCTCTTGCCAGTAAAGAGCCCCAAAAAAAGATTGAAAAACCTTTAGAGTAATATACAGGTTTTCTTTCGGGGCAACATGAGGGATATTCTGTGGACTCTCAAAAATCTGGTCGCGTGTGTCCCGAATGTCAAAGTACTTCACTAGTTTTAGATCCTACTACCTCTGAGATTATCTGTGCAAACTGTGGAATAGTTATAGAAACACAACTCGAAACAGGCCCTGAATGGAGAAGTTTTTCCGAAAGTACTTCATCACGAGAAAGAGCTGGTCCCCCAGTGACTCCTCTCAGTTCAGGCGGCGGACTCAGAACTTATCTAACCCCTGGGATGAAAGATGCTCAAGGGAAAGCATTACGTCCCGAAGATAAAAAGAAATTCTCACGGTTATCTTCATTGGATAGTAGAGATGAGGGAAAAGCTAGAACACTCCGCCGTTCTTTCAATGAACTCCGTAGATTGGCAAGTCAACTAGAGCTTCCCTCTCCTGTCTGGGAAACCGCAGCAGAACTCTTTCGAAAAGCCTCTGAAAGGGATATTCTCAGGGGTCGTTCATCTGATCTACTTGTAGCAGCTAGCTTATATCTTGCTTGTCGACAAAATAAGATACCAAAAACTTTGAAGGACTTTGAGGAAATAGCTCCTAATTATTCACTGAAAGAACTCGGAAAGGCTGTAAGAATTTTAATAACAGGAATCAATCAAACATTTGAAGCTTCAGATCCCAAGAATTTAATCTATAGACTTGGGAATGAATTACAACTATCCATGAGAACTCAAATCCTCGGAGCTCATATTTATGAAAAGGCCAAAGAGGCTGGAATAACAACAGGTAAGAATCCAGCGTCCATTGCAGCTTCAATTCTCTATGCTGCTGGTATTTTGACTGGTGAAAGACGGACTCAAGGCGTGATTGGTGATACTGCAAAAGTAACCTCAGTCACAATTAGGAAGGGCTATAAAGAACTGAAAACAGCTTTAGACCTCAATGAATTGTATACTACATCGCTACAATATTAAGACAGCCAATCTAGCATGAGGTTCTTCCATGCGTCCATATTTAATAGGCATATTATTCTTGTTCATCTTTCCTCTCAATCCATTTGAGTCTAGTATGGCTACTTTAAGTGATTCAACTCCCCTTCCCTTTACAGTGGAAGATGTTAATACACTTCAGCCAATGGAACGATTAAATTATCTTGTTCAGGAACTAAAAAGTCCTACAAACACTTATCTTATAATCGGAGGTCTCCTTGATATCAAAAGGGGAGATTTAATCTCTATTGTTATCTCTCGAATTACCCCTGTGAACCAAGGCTATCTTTTATCACAGAATCAGATTGCAGGACCAATTGATCTTTCTGGGTGGATTTATTCAAATAATACCCTAAATGAGTTGAAAAATAGCGCATACTCAACTGAATCTATTAATGTAACGTGGGATGGGGATAAAATTAAGATAACAGGTCATGTTGTCTCTAATTCAACTGGATTGTCTTTATTCCCAGAGTTACGGATTGAAAGTGCAGATACATTTGAGATTATATTAGCTTCTCAAACTTATCATGTCCTTTCCCTTAAGCTTCATAATGCTAAGGTTCAACCAATTGGAGGAAATCCTCTTTATTATCAAAAGATCTGGCTTGAACTAAAACAAACTGTTTTTAGTGCTCAAGAAAATCAGAATTTTTACTATAAAACTAAAGTTTGGCTTTCGGAGCGAAATTCTGAAATTAAAATCAATAATTTAATGTTTTCCAATGATACTAACCTAAAGATACAGGTTTCATATGTAGAAAAAAGTCGCATTTTAGGGTATGTTGAGACAGATAATAATGACGGCATACAGGTTCTTAGTGTGTTGTCAGGCGGTTATTTTCCCTTCTTTCTTCAATTAGATACTTTAGATGATTTTTCTACATTGGAACTTTTAGAAATTATGGGATTTCGAGTTCTTTTCTCTAAAGAAAGTTTAATGCTTCAACTACCTTCAAATGACGCTGAAGGGATTTTTGATCTGAAAACAGGGCGTCTTATCTCACTCAAGTTAACTCAATGGTCTGTAGGGAATGTAACTATTGAACGTTTTCTTTTGTGGGCTGCTACAACGGAAGAAGAAGCTTCTCATGTACCTTCTAAGCTGTCAGGATCATATATTATGGGACTAATTGTTTGTTTCTTATTTTATATTTCAATAAAACGACAAGATCGCTTTTAAACTATATTAAATCATTTTTTATCTGATATACTGCAAGAAAACCATTCTTTTTAAGGGATGGATGAATTGCAGTGGACATCCCCCCCTGATTCGTGATCTCAGCCCTAGTTCTACCCTAACTTGGCAAAAACGCACGAAAGAAGAGATACTCGCCTAAATTCCTGCCGGTTCACTTGGAGATATCCCTTGAGTTGCTATTTAACCCCTGCCGCCCGAAGTCTAGTGAGGGGTAGTTCCCTCAGGACTGACTTGGCTGTGCTCACCCACAAAGCCTTTAAATTCCGCCTTTATCCGAACAAAGCACAGGGCACTCTGTTAAACAAAACGTTTGGCTGTTGCCGGTTCATGAGGACATGTTTAGTAACCTAGAATATCAGTTTGATTTTTTATATCTTCTTAATCGGAGCCGAAAGACCATCCCGAAGAATTCAGTAATATCTCCAAGCCCTAATTTTGATTTACCTAATTCACGATCTTTAAAGATGATCGGGACTTCCTTCGTTCTACCTTTCAGCTCTTTTTCTACTCTATGGATAAGCTCTAGCTGGAAAGCATAGCCATTGCTTTTAATAGAATCAAAATCAAGTTGTTCTAGTATTTCTCGTCTATATGCTCGATAACCTGTGGTAACGTCTTTTGTTTTTAATCTTAAGACAATTCTTGCAAGTGTAGTAGCGCCCCAAGAGGTTAGTTTACGATGAAATCCCCAGTTTTCTACTCCACCACCTTTTATTCTTCGGGATCCTGTTATGAGATCATATTCACCAATTTCCTCTACCATAATTGGAATCATCGCTGGATCATGACTAAAATCAGCATCCATTTCAAAGATAACATCAGCGCCTAACTCAAGTGCTTTCTGAAAACCTGCTTTATAGGCAGTCCCCAATCCTAACTTTCCTGATCGGGATAACAGATAGATATATTCTGGATCCTTTTCTTGAAAAGCCTCAACTACTTCTGCTGTTCCGTCAGGACTGTTATCATCAACAACAAGTACATGACCATCAAGTTGATTCTGCTCAAAAAGGGTTTTTAAAGCAGGAATCATCTTTTCCATGTTTTCTCGTTCGTTATATGTTGGCATCACAATGAAAATTTTCATCAGAATCGCTCTTTAATGTTATATAAACCATTAAAGATAATTTTTTATTAACAAAAAAAATGTTAAGCCTCCAATGTTAAAAGGAAAAGTATAGAATAAAATGAAACTCTTATCCATAAATCAATGTTATGATTTATGTAAGAAAAATCCACTTGAACCAACTTATCCCTTTTGCATATAGATAAAAAAACACGCAATAAGGTCATCTTTATCCGCTTACAACAGAAGTTCAAACTTTAAAAATACATATGGCTCTTTATAGTGCTAAAGTATCTGAAATCTCTTGATGATGGTTGTGAACCCATTAGCATGTCTAAAGTCTCAAAATTAGTAACAAAATTTGTCCAAGGATTTCCTGTTTGTGGGATTTATCTCCATAAATCGGGACGTATCATCCCCCTTGAAGAAAAAGATCCTCAAGGTCTTCTCGTTCTCCGAAAACATATTTCAGAATTGAAAAAAGGAATTTTAGATCTTCTCTTAGATAATACCGAATTCACAGCTGCAATAGAACCAATTACTGAGGGAGTTGAAATAGCTTTGGTAGCAGAGGCTAAGAGCTTTCAAATGGTTGCAAATCATTGGAAACGACAAAAAAAGTTCATTATTAAATCAATTCCTACTCAACGAATAGTAGCTGACGAAAGCCTAGAAACTCGAATTTTAAAAGTGATTGAGGACATCGATGAGCACTTTAGCATAACTAAAAATCAATTAATAACTCTAGGTGAGAAAGTAAATTCAAGAAGGTGATTTCGTGTCTGAAAATGTAGAACATATCCAAAAAGAACTCAAAAACTTAGAAGACAAAATAACTCAGGTAAGTACTCAACTCAAGGACAGGGAAGAAGAAACCAAAAAGATTGAATCGCTTCTTTCTAAGTTTGATGACCGCTTTGAAGACCATGAAACAAAACTTTCAGAAATCTTATCTAAGATAACTACGTTTGAGGAACAATTTACCAAAAATAAGTATGTCATCGAAGAAAAAGCCTCAGCGATTGCGAATCAGTCAACTGCTTTAAATGAGTTTAAAATATCAGTTGATGAACGTTTAGCTACTCTCCAATCTCAAGTTAATGATCAAAACGAGGAAGCAATGGAACTTATCCAAAATCTGATGGCTGCTTTTAAGCAGCTCACAGAAAAGGTGGATAAATTAAGGAGTGAACTGACAACCCGTCTGGATGAAGAATTCGGTACTATCACAGAAAGAGTTGATGAACTTCATGGACAACAAATAAAGAATCGTGAAGAACTCGAAAATTCTATAGAGGTGAATGTAAGTGGGATTGGGACCTTAAAAGCAGCAAGTCAGCAATTTTATAAGATATTAGAAAACTATGGAACAACCTTACAGTCACATGCTGATATACTGAATCAAATACGCCAAGACCTACCTAAATATACCAATATGCTGAAGAATGAACAAGCGGAACAAATGCAATATTTCCAACGCATTCTAACAGGTTTAGAAGAAAGCATAAGAAGTGAAGTCATCGTAATCGGAAAATCGTCGCGCCAAATGCTAGAGGAGTGGCGAAATGAATCTGAAGATCTTTTTTTCCAGAAGGATGATGCTCAACAAATTTTTACGCGGGTAGATGCACTGGATAAAGAGATTCGTCAAAAAGCAGATGAAATTCGCGCTGAAATGGTGAAAGGGCTTAGTGAGGGTATGGCTGACTTCAGGGATTTACTGAACCAGGCAATTGAGACAATGAGTCAATACAAAGAAGACTACAAAGTTTTTAGAGACGAAACACAAGCCCTCATTGAGCGCCGTGTTAATGAAAAATTCGATTTCGTATTTGATGTACTCAGTAAAACTGTCAATAAGGCAGAAGAACTTAAAACAATGGTCCTACAACTTCAGCTTCCTCCTGTTCCCAGTCCATCCGTTCCAGTTATTGATCTTTCGACCAAGTTGAAAGATTTTCCAGATGAGAAAGAGGAAGATGAATCGGTGGAAGAGAAAGAGGAGGATGAACCAGTGGAAGAGAAAGAAGGTGGGGAATAGGTTGGCACATCCCCTTCTGCTAAAAACTATCTTCCTTGGAGATGCAACTGTAGGGAAAACAACTTTATTACGATCTTTTTTGGAAGAGAAGATAGATTCGGAGTATCTAGCGACTGTAGGCGCAGATATCTCTGTGAAAAACCTCCGCCTTTCCTCAGGAGAACTATTAACCCTCCAGTTTTGGGATCTCTCGGGTCAAGATGCATTTGCTTCTGTTAGGAAAGCTTTTTACGCAGGTTCCCATGGTGCAGTTCTTGTTTATGATGTAACCATGAGAAGTTCGTTCTTCAATCTCCAAAAGTGGGTAGTGGAACTCAAATCAGTTGTAGGAAAAATTCCTGCAGTTTTAGTGGGGAATAAGATCGATTTAGCCAATGAAATCCAGGTTACTGCGGAAGAAGGCAGAGATTTCTCGGAGTGGCTATCTAAGGAAATGGGTCGAAAAATTTCGTTCATAGAGATTTCAGCGCTCAAAATTTGGAATACTACTGAAGTTATAGAAAACCTAGGCAAATTAATTCTTGATACGGGCTTTCTTCAAAGAATAGACCCTAGGAAAAAACAAGAATGATATTTTAAAATTAAAACTGTCCTCATGAAACTAGTTGAGGAAGATTCTTTAATTAAATCGGGGAGATCATGAATTAGGAAGAATAAGAAAAGGAATTAACAATATGGAACTGCACCTTGGTATAGATGATACGGATTCTCCAAAAGGAATGTGTACTACTTATCTTGCTGCCATAATTCTTGAGCAACTTGTTTCTTTTTGTGAATTCAAAGATTTCCCACGTTTGGTTCGTTTAAATCCAAATATACCATTTAAAACTAAGGGAAATGCCGCTGTGGCATTTCATCTTGAATCTAATAATCCTGAACGGGTTTGGGACATCGCTGAATCCATTTTAATGAAAATGGCGCATTTAGACTTTTCAAATACGAATCCAGGTCTCTGTTTAGTAAAAGGTTCAATAGATTCACACCTTGAAAATATCGCTTGGAAAGCTCTTAGATCTTTTGTCCCACTACAGGATGTAGAAAGAGCAATTGACCCCCGAAGCTGTATAATAAAGGGTTATAATGAAAAACGAGGAATAGTGGGCGCGATAGCTGCAATAGGGCTTCCTTTTCATGATTTTACCTATGAACTCATATCTTATCGTATAGCCAAAAACCGAGGAATTCCATCTAACAGGAGAATTGACCAACAATCTGTCTTTAAAGCAGATCAACTGACCAAACCATTGACTTTTACTAATCTTGATTATCGAAAAAGAAAAATTCTGATAACACCCCATGGTCCAGATCCTGTGTTCGCTGGAATTCGCGGTGAAACGCCTGAAGCAGTATTAAGCGCATGGAAAATAATTGAGCCTTTAGAATCTATTGAAAGATGGGTTATTTTTAGGACAAACCAAGGAACAGATCAGCACTTTGAAAAACCAACCATTATCGCCCGATTGAGTCTGTATACTCCAGCAAATTTTTCAGGTATAATAATTACTGCTCCTAAAAAAATCCAAGGAGGTCATGTTTTCTTCAAAATTACGGACAATTCGGGCGAAATATTGTGCTGTGCCTATGAACCAACAAAATCATTTAGAGATATCATCATCCAGCTTAAAATTGGTGATACAATTCATGTTTGGGGTGGAGTACACCTCAACAAAAAAACAAAAAAAAAGGCATTAAATCTTGAAATGATTAAAATCATTAAACTCATTGAAAGGATTGAGGTACAAAATCCAGTTTGTGAATGTGGAAAGCGAATGAAGTCCGAAGGTAGAAATAAAGGTTTTCAATGTGAAGTTTGTAAGAGTAAACTACCCGAAAATGCTCGGATAGTTAAAAAAGTACCCTTATCTTTAAAAGAAAATTCACAATTCGTTGTTCCCGCTGGTTCTCATAGACATTTGGCAAAACCTCCAATACGATATGGTCAGGAAAAGAAAAAACCCTTTTCTGGGCATAAATTACTTAAATCGGGCAAGTTTTGGTGTTTAGGTGACCTTCATGGATAATATTGAGATTAATAAGGGTGAATGGGCTTGGGGAGGATTAGAACATCCAAGTGCGACTATAAAAGAAACTGATGTGATTATTCTTGGTGTTCCCTTTGCAAAAAGCGCTTTCTATCGGAAAGGTGCCCATGAAGCCCCTGCAAAAATTCGTGAATTAGCAGCTGTTATGTCCCCAATTGGTTCTTCTCGTGTCGATATCACCAATTTAATTTTAAAAGATCTAGGAAATATGTCTTTAAGCGAAAACATTGAACAAAATTATACACTTATTCTAAAAGAAGCAAGAAAACTCACCAAATACCCTACTTTACCAATTTTTTTAGGTGGAGACCATTCCATTACTATTCCACTCGTCGCTGGTTTCGCCCATGAAGCTCCCACTAATATAATTATGTTAGATGCTCATGCCGATTTACTTGATCTTTTTCTTGGCCATCGACTTGGACATGCAAATGTTTTAAGACGCATCATCGAGCTTCCAAACCTACAGAAAGCATATCTCATTGGAATTAGAAGTCTTGAAGCAGAAGAACTAGAGATGCTATCTCATCCTAAGATAAGTGCTTGGACTGTAGATGAATTTCGCGAACAAGGCATTTCATCAATCCTTAAAGCGGTCAATCGCGATATGCGGACTTACTTAACAGTAGATATTGATGTAGTCGATCCTGCTTTTGCCCCAGGTACAGGAATCCCTGACCCTGGTGGAATTACTTCTTACGAGCTTCTTATTACTATCCGGGAACTTCTTACTCAGGTAAATGTAATAGGGATGGATATTGTTGAGTATGCTCCACCTGAAGATATTGCAGATATAACTGGATTTCTATGTGTCAAAACGATATTTGAAGCCTTAGCGGGATTGAAAAGAAGAAAATCGTGAAAAAACTGAAATTAGCCCCAAACTTATCTAGAGCGGTTTCGTCTTAATCTTCATCATTTAGACTACAAAAAGTACGAAGAACACTTAATAGCTCTGCTAGACCCGTACCATCTTTTGCACTTGCCCCAATCGTTTTCCACTTTCTCCCTTGAAATCGTTTTGAAGCCTCAAATATTTCAGATATCTCATTTGGGGTTGTTGCCAATGGAAGATCCTGCTTATTTGCTATTAAAATGATTGGAACAGCTTTGGTTTTATTTAACCTAAGAATATGCTTGTCTAAAGCATTTAATGATTCTTCAAAGGTTGCATGATCAGTTGCATCAACAACCCAACAAATAACCTTCGGTTGTGAGTACTCCAACATAGAATTCCAGAGAGTGCGGTATGATTCATGGCCCCCCATATCCTGAACACTGAATCTTAATTTTTTATAATCAAAAATCTGTATCTCCATGCCTGTTGTTGGATCTGTTTTTTCTAAATAACCACTTTGAATAGAGCGCATAATAGTGGTTTTACCCGCATAGAATAAGCCTACAAGAAGAATGTTAACTTTTTTATCCGTTTCAGCTTTAAGAGAGATGGTAGTGCGCAAGAACACATTAATATCTTGATCTCTGTCTATAATTGGATATTCTATTCCTATTTCAGAAACAGCAGTTCCCCGAGTACAAATTTCTTCTCCTAGTGAATCTCGCAATGAGATTCTCGCTGTATAGTTAGGCTGAAATAAATGACAAATATCGTCGAGAATACGTTCCAATAACTTCTTATCTTTATGTCTGAGAGCTCTTTTGAGCTCTTTGAGGTTTTTCCTCTCTCGTATGGTCTCCATTACCTTATCAATGACTTCTTCCTCTGTGGGCATCATAGAAGGCTCCAATGAAACCAATAAACTAAGGTTCAAAAGTAACTAGTTTCTCAGGCAATCCCGTGATTCTAAGGAAGGAAAAGTAAATAAAACTATGGTTATCTCTAAACTTAAGAAAGAAGTTGAAAATCGCTAAAGAAGAAAAAACGGAGGAAGAAAATCTACCGTCTTAACCTACGAGGATTAGTTGAGAGGTTTAGTTCTGCTATAGTCGCTTTGGGTGTAAATTTTCCCTTCAGCATGTCTTTTCTAATATCTGTGATTTTTTTCTTGATATCATTCTGATAGCGGCGGCTAGTGGCAAAAAAAATCAAAACATTGATGAACATTCTATCTTTAGCCAATTTCTCGTCGAATATCTTAACGGTATATTCACCACCGATATCAAAGAGTTTACCATCAACTTCAGCCACCTTTACATTTCCCCTAGAGGAATAGACATGCCAGTCGTCACCACGACTCCAACGGGTTTCTTTCAGTACGAAGAGCTCTATGGATTTCTCTTTGGCATCAACTTTATGAAATTTAAAAATCCTTTTTCTTTCTTGACGTAAGGGCGTTACATAACTATATTTTGCCGATACCACTTTAAAATACGGTTTTACAGTATGTTTAATCATAGTCTTGCTACGTGCGTACTCTCCTTCTAATTCCTCGCCCACCATTTCTTCAAGAGTGCCAAGCCAAGATATTGAATCACTAAAAAGCTTTAAAACCAGTCTTCGACTTTGTTTATCTTTAACATCATCCCAAAATCCCTCACGAATGGCAATCTTGCCGAAATTCTTATCTTTTTCGCTAATATCCCCAATTTGACTTAGATCTCGATTCCATTGTCGAGATTTGGCCATAAATTCGTCTTGTTTCTTTATCCCCATCTTATCTCGGTGAAATCGGGTTTTCCAGAGATCAACTCTTATAGATCGAACAGGGTCTTTCTTGGGGACACGAAACCCTAATTTTAAGGCTTTTTCTATTTCAGTTTCTTCTTCATCAGGCATTAATTCATCTTCAGAGCTCATACTTCACACCTAGGTGTATTCTTACACACAAGCCCCATCTTTTTCTTTCTCTCGTCTGTAATAATTGAGTTACTGATAAGTTTTTACTATTCTATTTTTCTCATTCCTTTTTGACATTTATACGGTAATACTCAAAATACAGCGATATTAATTAATATTAACTGCTGTTTTGATAAGTCCTAGTTTTGGTATATGAGAATAATTGGGCAGAGGTACCTTTTGATTGGTATGAAAAACTCCATAAAGGGTTACGTGTTCCATCATTTCCGCAGACCTTGTATCTCCGTTGAAAAGAGAATGACTCAAAGGATTATAAGAATACTTACCCTTTTAGATCATTTAAATATAGGAACCTTCAGGAAATATCCTATTTTCCTTAATTAGTCAATGAAGTAAGGTGGGAGATTCAAATGGTAATTTTTTCATCTAAGATAATTTAACTGGTAGTATATATTGCCTAAAAAAGCTGTATTATGATCAATCAGTTATTTAGTGAGAAATTTCAAAGAATAAGGGATTTTCACTATCCACTAGACAATAAAACATTGAATGAGATGTAGGACTTGAGTATACAACTTTAATCCAATAATCCATTAAGAAGGAATAAATAGAAAAGTGGTTAAAAATTATAGAATTTGGAGAGGTATATATTGAAAGGAAAGGAGAAAGAAAAAGAAAAAACTCTTCGTGAACTTATTGAACATGATCCTTCTAATTACGAAGCATGGGATGATTTGGGAATTCTTCTATTTCAACAAAGAAGGATAAAGGAAGCCGAAACCGCTTATCGCACTTCC
>JAEOTF010000195.1 GCA_016840025.1 Candidatus Hodarchaeota archaeon | reverse complement strand
TCCAATACCCCGAATCAAGAACAGTGGTAAGATTTGTGTTTCCTCTGAAGGGGTTAGTTGTAAGAAATGTTCCTCAACTACTGTAGCTGCATCTTCAAAAGGTTGGATGTCTCCCAAGAAATCACTCAATTCAACCGCGTATTTTTGAACAAAATGCCGGACAAGTGCTTTTAATCTTCGTCGAGTCGCTTCATCGTAAAGATTCGCTAATAATATGGCTTTAACATTTTTCCATTGCTCAATAATAATCTTAACACCATGCATTTCAATTAATTTAGTGCTTTCTTGGCGGTTGACAAGTTCTGAAACCATAGTTTCGGTACCAATGAGTATTGATGTCAGTCCCGCACTAGCCAATACCTCGTCCTTAGAGTCTTCATCTGTTTCGAATGTATAATGAAGGAGTGGAATTCCACTATTATGGACCATATAGAGATTATAATAAATAAGTTTTGCTCTTTTCTTCTCTACTCGTCGGGGATTTTGCGAAAATGTGGTGAAATTCAATGCAATACTTTCAAAAAAGTCATTTAATTGTTGATCTTGAATAGACCATAACTGTTTGTTTGGTTGCGTGAATAATCGATCACGTAGTGAAGGTAGTTTCGCAACCACGGGGTATCGTAATTTATTTTCAATTAAAGCTGTCTTAACTGCGTCATTTTCGGGAGCTGGTGAGAATTGAAACCGATGGAGGATAAGTCCCGCAATATTTAAGGTGGGATAGACTCCTACAAGCCCACCAACGTATTGTTGTAAAAGTTGAAATGATAACGGATCATGATCACATAAGATAAAATTAAAATCTGCAACCATCATCCCGTTTATTGTGTGGGGCGTCATATAGGGAATGTTCACTAAAATAAAATCAAATATTTCCTCTTTTTGAAGTTCCCTAAAGAATTTCGTAATTTTCCGTAAGGATTTTTTTACCAGTTTAGCATTCATCTCTTGTGTAACTCTTAATTTTTTCGTATTCAAACTACTAGGCATGATACTAATCGGAAAGAGTGGATTTGGAGCTACACTCAGTAGTTGTTGTACTGTTTCTTCCATTGGTAGAGCTTCTTCAGCTGTATACCAATCATTGCTAGAAAGGGTTGAAGACAAATCCATTCCAGCTTCAACTAAAGAGACAGATAGTATTGGTACTTCAAAATCAAGATCAAGCACAAAAACCCGATATCCTTGACGAGAGAGCCCTTGAGCCAATGCAGTCACGAATAAAGACCGTTCCAACGGCATACCTAATGAAGAAATTGAAAAAACAACACTCTTAGGCAACGAAATTTCTTTTTGTTCTAATTCGACAGGGATGACCATAAAAAAGGCCTCCTCCTAATCTAGGCTATTATAAGCATGCAAAATATTAGAGCAGCACTCGTGTATTGAAGAAGAATAGGGATGGTCAGGATAATCCAAGACAAAAATTCGATCCGCTTGGGATCGAGAAATATCACACATACAGTGAACCCATGCAAAGACCTGGATATCGTTTGTTTTTGAGAATTCTGTGGCTTCTTTAACAATTCTCTGATAATCTGAGTTAGCACAAGATAAAGATCGGTGGGGTTGCCAGTTTTTGTCAAGGGCACGATTGAATACAATTCCAATCGATTTATCGGTAGCATAACCCTTAATCATTGCCTCAACAACAAGTTTTGTGCCTTCTAAGTCCGATAAGGTGGGTTTCATAACCAACGCAACCACATCGGCAATAAATATTGCATTAGCGACATCACGACGTAACCCAGGTCCTGTATCAATGATAAGATAATCATAGCTCAAATCGTCTTCTAAGACTGCCTGCAACTCTAAAGTGCGTTCCAAAGCTTCTTTTAAATCCGTGTCAGTTAAAGTGTTGATTGATTGAATAATTTGTGGACGAGGGTCTGCAATTCCAACAGAAAGTTCCCCGCCTACTGAAGCAATTTTATCATGCTTATAAGGTATCAAAACATCTTGAAAATCGGTATCACCGTAAATGGCTTCATTGATGAAACGATTGTCAGGATTTTTAAACACACTAAATAATGCAGGGCCTAGAAAGTCAAAATCGATTAACGCAACCTTATTATTTTCTTGTTGATTAGCCAGATAGGCAGCTAGATTTAAACTCGTCATAGTTTTCCCAGTTCCTCCCTTATAACTGTTAAATGTGATAGTTGCCATTGGGTTCACTTGAGATAGGTAATTATCGAATGAATAAAAAATATGTTAGGCAAAATAAAATTTCAGCTTGAATATATTTTAATCTAATTTAAGTTTAAGTTAGATTCAGTTTTGATCAAATCAGGTTGTGCCCATTATGACTCATAAACAACAACAATTATCGATTCGTGTTTCAACTCTTTTCTATGAATTTCTTAATTACTTAGTTCAGCTAGGTTACTCTGATTCAATAGAAAACATCGTTGAAGGGGTCTTTCAACGAGCGTTCTTCGAAGAATGGATAGACTATTTAGCAAAACGAAAATTAACAGGTCTACAATCAACAGTAGATTACATTAAAGAGGAACTACTGGGCAAAAACAATGAATAGACAACCTTCTACGATATTCAGGACATAATCTAACTTTATAACCTAATAGAACAATTCGGATCAAAAGCAATAGTGGTTATGAACCATGCAACCTTCACCCAAATTAATGGTTTTCTCTTTAATTTTGTTAGTTATCTCGATAAATCTTTTTTCTCCTGTTATATCCCCAATTACCATTACTGATCGATTAAATACATATACCAACTGGTATCAGAGAGATTCAAGAGATGTCATATCCAGTGATAGTAATAAAATTGATATTGGCACAAATACAGTAATTAAACCATTAAAATCTCCAAATCGTCAACTTAATATGACAGTTACTGTTCTTTATCCCAATGGTGGTGAGGTACTTATTGGAGAAACTAATATTACATGGTCTGTGGATCAACCTTCCTCTGACATGCTCTATAGCATAGAGTATAGTCCAGATAATGGAGCAGTGTGGGATCACCTAACCGAGGGACTTTCTAGTACTGAAGTAACATCTTATCTTTGGGACACAACACAACATACTGACGGCAGATATTACTTAATACGTGTAACAGTTGGATCTACTGGAGGGGTTGGCACCGATATCAGTGATGGTGTTTTCACTATTGAAAATGCCCCAGATATAGTGTCTGAAACACTGGATCCAATAGATGATAATGTTTTCGAGATTAGTACTTCCATTATAGTAGCTTTAGATGTAGAAGAAGCAGTTAGTGTTAATATTGAATATATACAAGAAGCTCCAGTATCAATACCTCCAGAACTAGATTCTCTCGGAATCTATCTCAATATTACTCTCGTAGACCCTGCAGCGCTTACGGGATTATGGATCAATGTGTCATTCATTGAGCTGGGCGATCATGCTCCAGATGATGTCAGAATATATTACTATAATGAAACCACAAAGAGTTGGAATAAACTTAAAGAAACTGGAATAGATAAAGAACGTGAAGTCATTTGGGGATTTACAGATCATGTAACGCTTTTCGGTGTGATGGATGAACAAGCAGAATCTCCACTTACGCCAGAAGAATTACTTATTATGATAGTTCTCGGTGGGGTAATAATAATAATTATTTCTAAGATTACTATGATGATTTATGGAAGGGTCACGAAAAAACAAAAAGATGATTGGGGACGAAATTACTGAACATTATTTATTTATAAAGAAATTTAGAAAAATGAGGAAGATTAAATCTTTTTTTTTCCGTTTTTATTTATTTGTATCTTTTTCTGACCCATAGAGTAGAAAATATACTCAAAGTTCCAAAAAGTAAAATGACGGAAAAGCCTGGAATTACTGCTGATTCTTCAGAGCTCTCCGAACTAGTTACATCAAAAATAAGTTCAATCTTCATTATCTTCCCCAAACTATGTGTTTCATTCACATCATCACCAACTAGCTTGAGAGGCCATGAGTCAGTTGGTAGTGGCTCATCATCAAGTCTATAGGCAAGGAGGATGTCATTATTTATGGCAACAGTCAGCGCTTCAAACTCTACATACTCTCCATCTAAATTGGTTAAACGAACTGTATAATCATCAGAGAGTAACTCAAAATTAAAATTATGATGTACATCATCTGCTCCATCAAAATAAGAAATAATGGTCCATAAAGCTACTCCATCGTAAGTATGAATTAGACTATTTTCAGTATAGGAGTAATTTAAATGATGATGTGTGCAAGAAGCAACAGATTCAAACTCGGTGCGGGGTAATAGAGTTTCCTCTATGCCAACTAGATCTAAGCTCCATTCTTTAATATCTGACTTTATTTCTATTTTTACCACTTCTTTGATCCATAATTGTCCATCTGTTAACACTGGTGTTTCATTAAGAAACATTAATCGAAAGGGTCCTCCAGTAAGAGGGTCACTTTGATTCTCAGCATAAGCGACTACGGGTACAACCTTGTTAACTCCTAATGGTAGACCAGTTAGGTCATATGTCGGGATAAAACCTTCTGTTTGACTTTTATTCAGTGTGATAGAATAACCATCTGCAGCAATGATTTCTACACTATAGTTCTCCATAGAAGATCCATCTGCGGCAAGTAAATATTCAAATGTAACACCTGTATAATTATAAGGTCCAACAATTGTTCCTGTCGTCTTTCTATAACCCCCTTCCATGTATACTGATGGCATCTTCAAGATTTGAGCCAATCCATATACATTGTTCTGATTTCCGATTACCTGTAGACTTGCTTCGTGTAGAACTTCGATCTTCTTTACATTCTTTATCCAACGACTTCCTGCTGATTTTCCCTGAGACTCGATAGAAGTGGTCAATTGCATATCTCCTATGCTATATCCGCCATCTTCTGGAAGCATAACTATTTGCATACCATCTGTCCATGTAGGAACTGTTGTACTATTATATTCATATGCAAGAACCAACGGTCCTTGAGTGATTTGCCGCCAATCGGTCGGAAATATATTATCAAAGGTAAACAATATAGCATAACCGTCTTCTGCAGTAACACGAAGCACATCTCCTCGTGTCATGTTTCCGTTATGACTTACTAAATAGGCTACATCAACCCCTTTGTAGGTACCATTTTTATTCCATCCAGAAAATCCTTCATAAGCACCTTCACTTAGTGTTACTGGCATAGCTTGGAGATCAGCAAGCGTGTAATTATATGAAACTCCATCTTTGTCAATGAAAGTTAATTCTGTTGTCATAGAGATAGTATTTACTTCATGTGTAGAAAAAAATTTATTAATTTGACTATTTCCCTCTGTTGGAAATATTACTAGAGCTGTTAGTACCAAACTTCCGACTAATAACCATTTCATACTTTTTTTGAACATAAATATATCCTCTGACACTATTACTGTAATTTTTCGCAAGATAGAGTGTATTATGTTTAGATTCTGTCTGAAGAACAGCGTTACCGATATGACATAAAAACATAACGGGAATTAGCTTTGTATATTTGTTTTAGTATTTTCCTTAAGCTAAAAATCAGGAAATATATTAGTAAGAGGAATAATTAGACTCTTAATTTCAAAAAACTCAAAGCACATCGTTCTACTAACTTTGTAT
>JAEOTF010000194.1 GCA_016840025.1 Candidatus Hodarchaeota archaeon | reverse complement strand
TTGACATTCACAATCACTCCTAGAATTGTCTCTAGTAATCAAGCTATTTTGTTTGATATATTTTAGACTACTTATTTTACTCATTTGGAGAACTAGAGATCGAAAAATGGTTAAATTAATAGAAATTAATATTTCGCAGTTTCTTGTATTAATTGAACGATTTTTTATTTTTTTGGTTCCCAAAGGACTTTTAAATCGTCATTAGTCTTATTTAATTCCCTTAACAATATGAAAACATCCTGTTCAATCGAGATGACTAAAATCTTTTATTCTCTTTAATAAAACATTGTTTTGAATGCAAAACACAAAGTAAGAGGTTTCTATATGACCGAAAAATCCTATATCGAAAAGATAAAAGAAATTAGAAGCAATTACAATAAAGCCTTCAAAAACTCACCCGATTCTCCATTAACAGATGAACAAAAACAAAATTTCAAGAGTCTATCATACTTTCCGATCAATGAAAAGTATAAACTAATAGTCAAATTAGAAAAAAACCCAAATCCTGACGAAATTATTATTTTCTCTTCAAAAGGAGATGAACGGCAGTTTCTCCGTTATGGTTTTTTTGAATTTGAATTGGATGGTGAAAATAATAAATTGACAGTTTTCAAGCCCCCCGATGCTGATTATTTATTTTTGCCCTTTAAAGATAAAACTGCTGGCTCCGAATCCCATGGTGCAGGTCGTTATGTTGATATTGAATTGACTTCAGATGAGAAATATCTTATTGACTTCAATTTGGCTTATAACCCCTTGTGTGCTTACAATGATAATTTTAACTGTGCATTGACACCATTTGAGAATGTACTTTCCATATCTATTCCCGCTGGTCAAAAAAAGTTTCAAGATTAATACTTCGTCATTAACACCCTCATCTATCAAAAACTACAACTTTTTATTCAATACCTTTTGTTGTGTTGCTTTATGGAATATTTTGCAGATCGTCTAGAGCGAATTATGAAGGAGAATTATTCCGAAAAAGAGCTTGCTAATCGGTTAAAACAAATTTTAAAAGAGGATTTTCAGGAAGACGAGCGACATTATAACCCTGACCCCAGTAAAGGTGAATTTCGGGCTTCTTCCCTACCTTATTGCTCTAGAAAACAAGTTTTTCAATATTATTTAGATTGGGAATATCCAGAAGATAGTCCGATCGTTAAAGCTGCTAATACTGGCACAGCAATCCATAAATTCCTTCAATCTCTATTAGAATCTGATGACATCCTATGTGAAGAAAAAGTCCAAATTAATATTGATGATATAACGATCTATGGTCATGTGGATATGCTAATCCAAGAAGAAGATATGCATCTACTTATTGATATCAAAACTACAAGTAGTCTAAGTTCTATTGAAGAATATGGCGCTAAAAATCACCATATCGCTCAATTGAATATTTATTTATCCGCTATTCAGGAACGACTACAAAATCAGAATATTGATGTACCTCTGTGGGGAGAGTTGATGTACATTAGTAGACGCCTTTCTATCTCCAACCTAGTGAATAGCGAGAAATGGTTAATTTATGAATATGGACATGATGAAGAACTTCTTCAGTCCCTTATAGACAAGGCAAAGCGGATTAAAACAACATTAGAAGAAGGTAATCTTCCTGCAATTGATGCTGAACAATGGGAATGTCATAATCGAGCAGCGACATGTCCCTACTTTGATTATTGCCATGTAACCCGTTTAAATCGAATTGAAGAGCTTGAACAATTAGGTCTTTTTTGACATTCTCCGCTCCCTGAATGGAAGCGGAGTCACAGATCTCTCCGCTCACAGAGAGAAGAGCTGAGGACGAGTCACCGCCCTGTTCATGACTTCCGCAGGAAAATCCTCATAACGAAGATTCTCTTGGGCAAATCTCATATTTACCGCCCCTACTGAATCCCTATGTGCTTCTAGCTTACATTGCTTACATTTGAACAACCGTTTCTTTTTTATAACCTTTTTACTTCTGTAACGTGGGCAAATAGAAGAGGTATCATATTCTTTAACTTCAATTACTTTAATGAGACTAATGAGACTAATACTCATAATAATATTTAAATGAATTGCGTTATTAGGCTTTTCCACGCCTGAATGGCAGGGTGTGGTCTCATGAATCTTACTTTAAATCCTTGGGGTTATTAGATTCCATTAAGCTTAAAAAGAGTATTTTTTACACTATAATTCCGTGTTCAATGGAAGGATTTATGATGAGTGAAAAGTACAAGACTGAAAATATCAAATTTGGCCTATATATGCCTAATTATGGAGAATATTTTGGAAATGCACGGATAATGGCGGAGTTGGCGGCTGACGCAGAAAAAGCAGGATGGGATGGATTCTTTATTTGGGATCATCTAGTCATTGGTGGTGAATCACCACTTCCAGTGGTGGATCCATGGATTGCTCTAACAGCTGTGGCAATGAATACTAAAAAAATTCGGTTTGGAACAACAATTACTCCATTACCTCGTCGCCGGCCTTGGAAACTAGCACGAGAAACTGTAACATTAGATCAATTATCCGGCGGACGGCTAATATTGGGTGTTGGATTAGGTGCTCCCCAAGATTTTGCGCCTTTTGGAGAGGATACAGATCCAAAAACAAGAGCGGGAGAATTAGATGAAAGTTTAGATATTCTAACTGGATTGTGGAAGGAAGAAGTTTTTGATTATGTTGGTCAATATTACAAGCTTGACCAAGTGAGATTTTTACCAAAACCAGTTCAGTCACCTCGAATTCCTATTTGGGTGGCAGGTTCGTGGCCAATCAAAGCACCTTTTCAACGGGCAGCAAGATGGGATGGGGTTATCCCGCTAGATGCAAGAGAAGAAGCTTTTTTGACACCTGATGATATTAAGAACATTCTGGAATACATAAAAAAGGTTAATCCTAACTTACGAGCATTTGATGTAGTTTGCTGCGGTTTAGCTATGGAAGAAGATTCTGAAAAAGATTTAGAAAAGATACAATCCTATATTAATGCAGGAGGAAACTGGTATCTTGAGTACTTAGATGAGTGGCGGGGATCGCTAAAAGAAATTCGAGAAATAATCCGAAATGGCCCAAAAAAAGGATAGTATGATACAAAAAAATATAGTCAAACATTCCAAATGTGGTCAAATGATTATATCAAATGAACTTCTGAACTCATAATAGATTATAATATTTATTCTAAGTGAATTTCAAGAAATACTGGGTCGTCATTTTTTGAAAGACCGAGGATAACATTGGGGGAAACTGGTTCAGTATCAATCGCGTTTTCTTGGGAGAAAAAAGCAGTCAATATTCCTCCATCTTTATCTTCATAATATTCTAATTTCATAATAAATTCAGGTACTTTTAGATCAAATTTGGAGATTATACCATTTATCAATGTAAAAGGCTCTTCCACTTTCATTCTCACTTTACTTGTTGCCACTTTCTCTTACCTCTCTTGAATTTTTTCTCACTTGAGCCATGTAGTGTCTTGATAAATCCATCTTCACCATTTACCATACGTATATAGATTACCAACCAATCAGTAATAAAATCTTCTTTTTGACAATTTTTTGCCACAATATAATCCTTGTTATTATCTGAAAATACTTCATCTGGTTCTTTTAGACAATTTTTAATTAATGATTCATATTCTTCAAGTTCTGGATGTCTATTTATGATATGATTCCACCGTTCCTGAGTTAAACGGATCATAGCTGAGGAAAATGATATACGATAATTCTTTCTGATTCCCATGTTGTTCTGTTGTATAAAGAAACAAATTCTATAAGAATGTAATAATTTCTTACATTTGTTGAATATTTGCATTTGGGAAAACCTTAATAAGAAAGTAAGATAGTAAATGGATTGAAAATGTGCGATTCAAGAATATCTGACTTACGTTGGAGAAAATATCAAAAGGAACAAGACCATATTCAAAAGTTACTCGAAAAAGGCTTTCATCCAATTGAAATAGCTGACAGATTAATACATTTGGTACTTCAGACAATGGCTGAGGGATACAAGAATGACCATCCTCATTTAACTGAAACAGAAATCCTTAGTAAAATGAGAACGCAACTTGCTTTCTATAAGAGGCTTAAAAGGGTATACCATTAAGTGATGCCTTATGGCGGAATATTTAGACCTTTTAACTAGAACTATTACAGCATTAGACAAATCTCAACTAAAATATGTCATAGTTGGTGGATTTGCCGCGATTTTAAAAGGTAGACCAAGAACCACAATGGATCTGGATATTATCATCGAAAACGACAGAAAAAAGATTGAAGATTTCTTCAAGTTTATGGTGGATAATAATTTTAAAATAATAGATGACCTTGATCAAATTTTTACGTCAAAAGAAAATATCACTATTTTTGATAACTTATCCATTTTACGAATTGATTTAAAAATAGCTCAATCAATTGATGAGTTAGAAGTATTGAATCAAGCAATAGTAGAATCTTATAAAGATCTAAATATCAGAATCGCCTCTGTAGAACAAATATTATATGGGAAGTTATTATTTCTGGGGGAAGTTATAGATCTTTCTGATTCAGAGCTATTAGGATTTAATGATGTGTTAGACTTTCTCTCGGTGTACAATTACGCAACATCTATCGATATCAATTGGTTAAAACAAAAAGCGATAGAAAAAGGTTTAGTGGAAATTTTAAACCGATTATTAAGATTATTAAAAACCTTCTAATGAAGGCATTGAAGAAAGCTAAAGTCTCTACTCAGAACTATATCCGTATTTTCTCATTTTTCTGACAGAAATTAATTTTTACATTTTATATCGGCCTACTTTTATGGGTGGACTCAAGTACACCGCCTAAAGTTATGGGGTCATAGCACAACTTTATAGGAAAACAAATCTCTGCGATTTGGGCTTATTTATACAAATCCAGCAATTCCAGCAGCGAGAATTCACTCCTCAAGATAACTCCACAATATCCACCAGTTCATACACATATTTCTTAGGATCAAATCAAGATAGGAGATTTCTTTACTCAAAATCTTCCAAATATTGAACCCTTTTATCTGAAATTTGCTAAAAAACTGAACTTGAAGTTCAGATTCTAAATATTCTAGATAACTGATTCTACATTACTTTTTCGCTTCACAAAACAAGTATTATTCTATTGCTTACAAGGGAGATCTGGACTGTCTTCAAATTCACATTGAATATTTTCCAAGTTTTCCATAATGTATGTTGGAATGGAAGGAAATTTCTTTGTTAATAGTCTCTGCATTGTCTGAAGACCATATTTTTCACTTATATAATGATCTATCTCTACTAAAGTAATATTAAGCTCACGTGCTATAGTTTCTACAACCCAGTTATGATCTGAGGAAATTAAAATACCAGCTCCATGATCTGCCATTTCAATTATCATTTTATCAACAAATCCTCCACCAGGAATGTATCCAGTTTGCCTATTTTCGTATTGGGGATTAATTAGCATTGACGGACTAACATTCATCGAATTTAATTTTTCCACAAGTTCTGGTAGAGGAATTGTTGGTCCTATTAATGCCCCTAGCCTAGGAATGAGGTGGCTTTTATATGTTAAATCTATCTTATCGAATTGATCGTTTTTTAGACCCATATGATATAAGAATGAGTCACTAATTCCTCCATCCATGATATCCCACCCTAAATGAAAGTTGAAAATATTAAATTCCTTTTGACTAGCAAGACCTAACATATTCTTATAGATAAGATTTTTATGAGTGGAAATCTTGTGATGGGAAATTACAAGACTATTTGAGGGTACTTGAGCTAAATTATGGGGATCAGGATTTATCATTAAATAGATGCCTGTGATTTCATCGACAGTTTTTATTTCATAACCCAAATGATCAAAAGCAGGTATGTATGTTCGACTTTCGAGGAATTTCACTACTCTATCTGAGGATGTGGTTTCCGTTGCATTTTGAGAATGGCTTTCTTTATATTTTAATTTCAGCAATATTTTCAACCAATTTTGTCAGAATTAGTTGATGAATTTATATTAAAGAGAAATTAAGATTTCCTATTAATTTGTAAAGGAAAAATATTCATCTTGAAAAGTACCAGTAATGTGTGAGACTTACTCCATAAAACTCTGCCAATCTGGATTTTTGCAAATTAGATCTTACCCGATTTCATTAAAGAACGGCTTCTAGATCCTTTTCTGCGGATTGATTTTAATAATCTTGAAATTAAGTCAAAATTTCCCTTATATAAACTTTGAATCTATTAAATTAAATCTTTTTTCTTATTTTCTGCGATAAGCAATCGTTGCAGGGATAGTAGCGATTGTCATTCCGATTCCTAAAAGTGCAACAACTGCTATACTTCCTAATTCTCCTGCACTTGCAGGATCAGGTTTATATTCGACCACAGAAAAGATGATGTCGAATATGTTGATAGGATACGTTGGAGTAGCAGAACTAATTGCTTGAGCATCAAGCGATATTAGATGATCAGAATCTTTACTACATTTATAAACTGTTGTAAAACTGTAAAATACATACGGAATAAGCTCAGAATTCCCAGATAAATAGGTTGGGTAATACTCTGACATAGTTCCATTCCAAATAGTTGTTCGGAATTGCAGTGTATCGTTAGTTAAAAACTGAACATTCGCAGTTATTGATATTACTAGAAAAGAAGAAGTCGTACAACTAGCTATATTAATTTCTGGAAGGATATCTAGATGCATAGAAGTGTCTGTAAGCAAGACGCTGCTATCTTCATATTCAGTTGCTGCTTCATCGACAATATAATCCTCTGAATCACCCCAACTGATTGCTAAAACGCTTTGGGTAAAGATTCCGATGGTTAACAAACCTAGCATTAAAAATACTAAGAAAATAACTTTAAAACGATTCATTTTATTCAAATCCTTTAAGATTAGTAAATTAAAATTATTCTACTAGTCTAAAAGGCTTACTTCCTAGAAAATTATACTGATACCATAATATTTTGTTGAGTTATAGGACGAATTATGTGCCTAGCTGGTTAATTTTGAGAGGTTTGACGAAGATCAGTTGAAAAATGACTATTACCGCAATGCAACATACTTTTTTCCCCTGAAAATTTATATTATAACTAACAATTTGTATAATTTAACCTATCGTAGATAAGACACACAAATAACTTCTATGAGGTGGATGTTTTGAGAAATATTGGGGTATTAGTTGCGTTAATAATCCTTTTTTCCCAATTCAATACTGAAGGAATAACTGCTTCTCCAGAAACTCTATCAATAGATCAATCAAATCTAATTCAAAATACAACATTAACATTGAACGGATTTGAAACGTATTTCCAAGGCTTTAGACCAGATGAGAATAATTTCACCGGATTTGAGATCTTTGTTGATGGAGATTTCTATGGTATAACCGATATGAGAATTGAGTTATATGAAAATCCTCAAGGCGATGTAATTTGGAGTCTCGATATTCAAGTTGCAATAGACGGAACGGGGTGGATCGGTGATACATCTTCATTTGTAGAAGTCACATCAGGCGATCTATACTACATTGCATTTAGATTTCCAGGAGCCATAACTGTTGGTATATCTACGACTGACGCATATGCACAGGGAGAATCAGTTGGTTCGGGGACGAATTCCAGTATTGATTTCATGTTTAAGGAATATGCAGATGTAGTCTATGCACCAGAATTCAAAGGTTATGTAATTCCTGTATTCCTTGTATTATTTGTAATTGCTCTACAGATTAAAAAGAAATTCTCCAGTAATTAGCCTAGCTGGAATGAGTATCACTTCTTATTAATTAACTGATGCAGTATTTAGATTCTTTTTCCTTTTAATCTCTAGAACTGGGGATTTACAGAAATTATCTATCGCTTTTTAGGTAGAAATACGACAATTGTTATTAAAAGACCTGAAAGAATAACAATTAATGGTGTACTAAGCTCTGGTAGTGCTGGACCGTCAAGAGTATAATCATCAGCATAGACGGTGAAAGGTCCTGTGACTGAAGCAGCTGAAACTCGTAATTCTACAAATGCACAATCAATTGGGGTAGTAAAACCAACCGATAATTGTACGTAGTTGCTATTATCGATATTACTTGTACCTGTAGATCCAGACCAACCTAAATCATCTTGATAAAAAATCACTTCTATCCAGACCACTCCATCAGTATCGTCATCTAGAATCCAAAATGCAGCAGTATACGGATCGTCTGGATTCACAGCTATAAGGGCTGAGCCTGCGGTTTTCAGAGTTGCAGGACTCGTAGTGGTTAAATTAGCCGCAGAAGATCCACCATGAACATAGGAAGGATTAGTAATTTCTTCTGTGGAATCCCAATTACTGGTCCAATCACTAGGATTACCTCCGGGCCAAGATTAAAAATCACCATTAGATACAGTATAAGGTACTGCATAAACAGGAAGAATGTACAATGAGATAAGAACAGCAATCAAAGGAGATATTAGCAAGATCTTTAATTTCATTTTATCTTCACACCTCAATTTAATCAAAAAAAGCCTTAATCAGCAAAGTTTTTTATCTAAAAACCTTAGCTGGTTATATTAATACTTGCACAAAATATTACAGGACTTATATTAACAGTTACTACTTACAGAAGTGCGAACTTTTTGTTATAATATATGATTTAAGAACTGATCTTAGGTCACTTTCAACTAATCTACATAATATGTACGGATTTTACGGTTTAGAAGCAAAATGAACTCAGAAATTACCTGTACTTGGGATAAAGAGTCTAATTGTTTGAATTGCACGATTAAAGGTGGAAACTCTGGAAGTATCACCCTGAACCGATGAAACTTTGGGAAAAGTTGGGATTTCTTTCGGGAGCTCTTTTCTTTCTACTTTTTCCTATAGTAGCTGAATTTTATGGATTAGTATCGATATGGGATTCCTCTAATTCTATTAATGAACTTCAACTTGTTCTTTTTGGTTTTTTTATCGGTAGTATTATTGGTGCAATAATCTTTGGTTTTAATCTTTACATAAAAGTGTGTACTAAATGTGTTAATTTCTCCTGCCCTCTTAATAGGGTTCCTAAAGGGATTGTTGATGAGTACTTGAAAAATAATCCCATTATGAAAGAAGCATGGGAAAAAACAGGGTATCAGATTGATTAAGTATGACATAAAAGAGTATTAATATATAATTCCTAAATTAAAGATTATCATGAGTAATAGACGATTTAATAAACTAATTTTAGTTATTTTTCTTCTTTCTGCCTTTATTCCTTCATATACATACGAAGCTAGTGCTACATTGATATTGGAAGAGCATACTCCGCCTGATGTACAAAAGACTTGGGGTTCTCTTTCTCTTTTATATAATAATCTATTTCACAACATTAGTATACTCCAGGACGAGATCGATGCTTTTGATCAAGCTGCTAGCGATTTGATCGATGTAGAAGTTATTGGGTCAAGTTATCACGGTCAAGACATTAAATCAGTTAGAATTACAAATGAGTTGAGAACACGCCAAAAAGCAAAAACCCTAGTTGTGTCCCACCATCATGGAAATGAGCAAATTTCTGTTGAAGTTGCCTTACGATTTATCCGTGATATGTTGAATAACTATGGCGATGATGATGTAATTACGAAGGCTATTGATTCACAAGAAATCTACGTCATTCCTACAATTAATCCCGACGCGTTAGATAGGGTTGTTAATGAAAATGATTACATATTAAGAAAGAACGTTAGACCCTTTGATGATGATGGAGATGGATCAATTGACGAGGACCCTTACGAAGACATTGATGGCGATGGGATTGTTTCAATTTTTACAGTCTATGAGAAACATAATGGAACCCCAGTTCGTCTTTACTACTATTATGAGGGTTATGACAATGATGGGGACGGATTAACAAATGAGGATCTGATTGGTCATATCGATCTTAATAGGAATTATGATTCATTCTTTCGAGATGGTGGTAGTTGGGGTGATGACAGTTTAGCACGCAATTATCCTGGCATTTCACCTTTCAGTGAACCCGAAACACAAGCATTTCGAGATTTTGCGTTACAACATCGGTTTGCAATGGCCTATTCCCTTCATTCGGGAGCTAACGCGACCTTCTTCATGAAAAATTCGATAAGGTTTGTTGAACCCGATCTTTGTGAAGCTATGATCTTTGATCTTGGAAGTATGCTCCCTTCATCATTTTTCTTCAATGACTATTTCTATGGTGACCCTAATGAAGACCCGATTTATGTTGCGGGAGGTTGGGACAATTGGATGTATTTCATAAGAAAGACACTTATGCCCATTTCCTTAGAACTATACACAAGTGGTCCTGCCCAAGATCCAGCAAATGAAGTACCAATCATAGATAACGCAACACATTTAGTAACAGAATGGAAAGAAACAGTTCGTGCTGCTAATCCTGAAGCACATAAAATAGAGAGACTCTGGGAAGATGTGCAACCTTACTTTCCATATCTGCTAGAAAATACTCCAAGAATGACGGTGGATGCTACTCTTAATACACGAAATGATAGCCCTGGATCACGGGTAAATATTACCTTCATTTGTACCAATTTAAGCCCAAGATTACATTCTGTGAGTACCGTGGATTTGTTTGATGACACAGGAACGAAAATAGCGGACGGTGAAGTGATCTTAGCGAATAGTACAACTCAAATGAGTATGAAATTTCCTTTACCCTCTACATTCACTAATACCTACGAAATCCGACTTGGTAATGAGTATGTCGGCTATTACCGCTTCATTCTAAGAAAACCAGAACTAGCGTCATCTATACCTTCTCCAATTTCCTTCCCCATACTTGGTGTGCTAATTGCACTTATCGGAACATGTTTCTATATTGTAAAAAGTAGAAGAAGGCATAATAATCTAATCTCTTCAGGTTAATGATCTGTCGGTTTCTGCCTTTTTCAAGGGTAGTGAAGCTCCCTCGGTACCTTTGTCTTACTCGAATGTCTCTAATATAATAATTTCTGTTTTTTTCATCTTGTATGAGACTAATTCTTAATTTCTTTTTCTAAAACTGCTAAAGTGCATTCATCTGTCTTAAATCCCAAGGATTCATAGAGTTTTTCCGCTTTTTCGTTTCCTTTTGTTACAAACAAAGCTAAAGTCTGATACCCTTTCAATTTCAGTTTAAATATTGAATTTTTCAATAACATTTTTGCAATTCCTTTGCCTTGATGCTTTGGTGATACAGCAAAATCCCATATCAGCGGTACGCCTCTCCAATTACTTAAATAACAAAATCCGACTAGTTCGTTTTGTTTAGAGAGTGATACTAATGACCCTTCAGGAATTATAGGGAACTCTTTGCTTTCATTATTTAAAAACGTAGACATGTACTTCAACTCCTTATCGTACATTAGCCCGTTAGGGGCAAAGATTTTCTCATCCAATGTTCCCTTATACGCATCAATGTATATTTTTGTAGCAACCTCCGCATCCTCTATTTTTGTCTTACGAATTGTGAAAGAAGAGTTTCTGACTTCTTCTTGCTCCCACTCTGCAAGGGATAGAGTCATTCGATCACGTTGACGCCGATACAGAAAGTCAAATTGTTCCGCTTTTTCTCGATCACAACTCGGAAAGAAAAGTCTGATTTTTTTTGTTTTCTTGTCCAATTTTGCCTTCACTAGCTCTGTCCATTTATCTATCAAAAATTTCATGAAATTTGTTTCATTTTTTGCATAGGCGATATTGTAGACCAAACTATCTTTAA
>JAEOTF010000193.1 GCA_016840025.1 Candidatus Hodarchaeota archaeon | reverse complement strand
TTCTCTTTGAGCTCCTTCAAGAATAGCTTGTGCCATTTTTTCCGTATTTCCAGTCCGGCTATAATAAACAATAGCGATGTTTGGCAAGAAAGTTCCCTCTTGAACAATAGATTAAATTAATACTATTGAAACGACAGTTAACTGTCACTATCAATTTAATCTCCTTGCTTCGTGCTACGCATTTCCCAAATGAGTAGCTGGTTTCAAATGTAATGTTGCCCTATTAATATTTGTTTATCATGAAAGCTAGTTTAGCTTAAATCTCAATATTTTCTACGTGAACTTCATAATCACAGTTTTCGCACCCTACTCGATATACTATCGTGGTGGGGATCGGGTCGTCAATTGAACCACCATAAGCTTTCTCTGTATCAATAATATTTGAACCACATTTTGGACAAATGTTACGTTCAAGATATGATGTTTCTTTAACATCTAATCGTTCTGTTTGAGTTATCATTGTTACAAGATTTTCTAAATCTTCTTTTTGAAGATCATCAATGCTTTTAATTTCAAACACCCTCTTTTGTAGAAAATCTCTAACCTCTGATAACCTTAAATATGGATGTTCTTCCCCGTATGGAACAAAATCATTTTCTGCAAATGTTGGAAGAGAATTTCCGAATGTGCCAAGAATATAGTCTGCTCTGCTAATGTACACTCTCACTATACCATTAAATTTTTGAAGAAATGAGAATCCTTCTGACATTCTAAAATATTTTTTGCCGTTTTCTATGACCCAATCTTTAAATTCAAATGCATTTTCACGAATTGATCCTAAAACGGTTTCATCTGGAATGTAGTAATCGTTATGCTCAACTCTTACCCGTTCTTTTTGCAGTGTATATATGACTTGATCCCACTGAGAAGGTTCCTCTACAATACTTAAACAGTTCTTTATGATATCCCATCGTGTTTTAAGGGCTAGATTTTTGTATGTATTCCGATGTTGTTCACACAATCGAACTCCAACTTCAAGAATTATTCGCATAAAAAAATCATAGAGAGGTTTAACAGCCCATCTTCTATTGTAATCATCCTCTAAATTGATTTCATCATATTTTCGTATAATTAAGTCTAAAGAATCATCGCTAGATTGTGTCATCTTAAATCCCATATTCGTAATTAGTCATTAGTATACTCTATCTACGATTATTTACAGCAATTCTTTATATCTCGTTAAATTGATAACCTTTGCCAAAGCTGAATTTCAGGATTCAAATATTAGAAAAACGTTAATGAGCTAGCTAGCAAACCAACGATAATTAAGCTTGTTTATGAGACATCTTCAAGATAGCTTAATCAGAATCATCTCAACGATTTCAAGAAAATGCTGTTATACATATTTTATGATGAATTTCATTTTTACTATCGAATTAACTTGTTTTTTGTTTTTACCCTTATTTGACTTATCTGACATTTGGGTGAGCTATTGGTGTGACTTCTTCAATCTATTATACACTTTTTGTTCCCAGTTATTAAGGGATAAATTTGCTGTAGAGAGAATGGCGGTGTCTAAAAACTTCATGATATTTTTATATGAATATTTTTTCATTAACAGTATTAAGCATACGATTGACTTTCTAAAATAACGTGTTAATCGTACCATAGACGATTGAACAGATTTTTGTGTTCCTTCTTTAATAATTCCATTGTGAACGAAGGCGTTTCGAGCATTGTACGCTCTAAAAATATCGTTATATACGGTATCAGGGCGTTCTGAAGTAAAAGCTCCCACAAGTCTGGCTGCTCTCAGGGAAACCCATCGTGTTGTATCTCTCCCGAAGGAGCCGAATAGTACTTCAAAACCAATTATACAGTTTAGTAATTTGTATTCAAATTGTGTGCTACTCATTGTTCGTTGATAATAATTATATGAAATATTCAGTCTAGACTCACTGAATAATAAGGGAATACAAGTCTTAATGTTTTTATCAAACTGTCTAAATCCCTTCCTAGCATCATTGTTTATCACAACAGGAACACTTGATTCATCAAAATTAATGTTTAACGGTTTGATGATTGCTGGTTCTTCTACAAATAGAGGGGGGAATATGAAAACATCAGATGCATGGATGAAGGTATCTTGAAAAAGATTGAGAGTTATTAGATAATTATTGATTAATTCTAATTCAACTGGTGAAAGGACATTATCATTGTAATCTGCTCTTGATACGGTTTTAGTTATTTCTAACATACTTGTAGGATTGACTACGGTATAGTCATCATAATGTTTAAAGATCATTAAATTTGAACTTTCAGAGGTTGTTAGTGACTTAAGAGTACAATCTCTCAGAGGGAGGGCTCGTCCTTCAATCTGAAGGTTATATAAAGGAACTGCCAATCGAATTTGTAAGTTATCTGAGTAGATTGAATTAATTAATTGCGAATAAAATATGTCAAAATTTTCTGTTGCGTATTTTGGAAATTGAGTGCTATAAGGTTTAATTGTACTTAAATAATCGATTAAGAAATTTTCAAGAACTACCCTGATCTTATCATTGTCAATTTTTTTATCAGAGTCGTCATGAAGAAATTGTGTGATACTGTTCATTTCTGGCATTTCTGGGATTTCCGGGAGATAAGGTCCATGATCTTTCATCCATTGTTCCGTTTCTTCAAAGCTCCCCTCATGAAGTAAATCATAAAAAAGGTGTTTATTATTAATTCGAGTTAATCGACTATATGCAATAGTTGTGACTTCTGCTCTAGGTAGTGATTCCCCAATTTCCTCAGCATATTCACGCCAATATTTACGATAGTCTAATTCTTTTGAATATATTTTTTGAACTAAAGTAAATAGAGGATCGTATAACTCTTTTTTAATAATAAACTCCCCATTAAAAATTGTTTAGAAATATTGAATATCTATCAGATAATAAATATATTAACAGTTTGCACCGATATTAGTTATTAATTTCTAGCTAGAAACACTGAGGATTTGGGATGAAATACAAAGCTCTCATTGACAACGTCAACAAGTACCAGTACAAAAACGAGTTTACGTATTTCAGAACTATTGCACAGCTTCAAAACCTTAGAGAAGATTTAAGCACAATAAATGTAATGCAACACCTGCTTGGAATAATCAAGCCATATCTGATTAAATGGGGACGGATGGGTCGAGTGGTCGGTCGAGAGGGACTGCATTGGGAGACGCTTGGGACGATACTTCGTAGTTTGGAGAATGAATTTGCAGAACTTCGACACCAGCGGTTTCGTACAATCAACTTTGATGAACCGGCTGTCTCAGATGCTATCACAAGGATATATGGTAAGTTAGATCCTCTGCTCTATTTAGGAAGTCCCACGACGATTTCCAAAGTCCTGCATTTATTGAATCCAGAAATTTTTGTGATGTGGGACAAAGGTATCAGAGCACGATATAAACAGAGGAATTACCGCATCCAAGATAATGCTGAAGGCTATCTTCAATTTCTTAAAGAAACACAACAAGAACTCCGAGAAGCTTTCGCTGACCGCCAAGTTAAAAATGGGAAAAGTTACGATGCTATTGAAGATGAAATCCGAAAGAAGTTTGACAATAAAACGTTAGCGAAAATCATCGATCAATATAACTATGGACTTGTCCATCCATTTCGTCAAATAACAGAAAAATCACGAGGATACGACCAAAAAGAGATTCATGTCGAAGATAAAATACCTAATCACATCAGCTATTTAATGACTATACGCCATTTACTTGAGAAGGAACTTCGACGCATCTATGAAGCAAGAACTCAAGACCAAGGAGAGAGATTTATTTCCTCAACAGGCATTGCGAAACTTCTAGTTGGTATAGGTTTACTGGATAAAAAAACTTTCAAAATGTATAGAGATGTTTATTCGATATGCTCTACTGCTGTACATGCAAAAGATGTGTCGCCCGCACAAATCCGATTTGTAAAAGATGTAGCACCGGGACTCATCAATTTGTTACGATTAATTTGATTAGATAGCTATGAAATTTAGCAAATAGTTATAGAATAAACAACCAGCGTAGCAAGACAGGTTTCAATGAATGAAAAAAGTAAATTTTAGAAAAGGTTACGACTTGTGTAAACAACACATCGACCGTTTAATTATTGATGCAAATTTACTCGTTGATAACGGTAGTTTTGGGCATGCGATCTTTCTATACTATACTGCATTAGAAGAAGTAGTAAAAGCATATTATTACGCCGGTCTTTATGCGAATCTATTTCGTTTTGATGCAGTACGAAAGGATATAATGAACCATAATGTGAAATCAGGTTTCTTTTTTGCATTCATGATGAATCCATCCACCCAAAAATCTAAGCAAGTTGAAAGCAATCAGCCAACTCAAGAACAATTAATCGAAGGCATGACAAAATTTGTACAAACCATCATGGATTTCAGAAACGTCCGAGAAAAAACGC
>JAEOTF010000192.1 GCA_016840025.1 Candidatus Hodarchaeota archaeon | reverse complement strand
TAGGGTTAATAACAGATGTTATTGACCGAACCTTGTCCGATATAACTCCTTTCTTAACAGATAAGCTGTTAGATGAATATAATCAAGTATTAAAGGAGAAAAACAGCCTAACTACTGAAGAACGCACTGTGATAGGGAATAAAACATACTATATAGAGACGAATAAGATTCCTATATTTGATAAAGAGGGAGTTAGCCAGATAGTAACCATTATTCGAGATATTACAGAGCAGAAAGAAGCAGAAATAGCGCTAAAAGAAAGTGAAGAACGATATCGGACATTAATCGCAAATATACCAGAAGTAGTGTGGATTACTGATTCCAAAGGCAATACTACCTTTATTAGCCCCAATATTAAAAAAGTGAATGGATACTCCCAAGAAGACACTTATAAAGGAGGCGCACAACTCTGGTTTGAGCGTATTCATCCCAATGATGTTGCTAAGGTGAAAAAAGCCTTTTTTAATTCATTTGAGAAAGGAGCACATTATGCCATCGAGTATAGGCTCCAACATAAAGATGGGAGGTGGGTTTGGGTACATGAAAGAGCAGTGACTACCTATATCAGTGAGGGTGAGCAGTATGCTTATGGAATACTTTCTGATATCACATCACAAAAAGAAGCTGAAGAGAGATATCAAACACTGATTACTAGTATGCATGATGGAGTGGTTTTACAGGATATTAACGGGAAGATTACTTTTATAAATCCACGAGGAGCGGAAATATTAGGATTTACTATAGAAGAAGCAATGAAAACGGATATAAGTGATGTTATTGCCTCAGAGTCATTAGGAATAATGACCAAAGAAAGTAAAAAGAGAGAAAGAGGTTTAAGTTCGACTTATGAAGCTGTACTCCTGAAAAAAGACAAATCTAAAATTCATACCCTTATTAGTGCTTCACCATTCATGTCAGAAAATGGGGAATATTTAGGCACACTCTCAGTTTTTACTGACATCACAGCTCAAAAACAAGCTGAGATAGCACTACGTGAAAAAGAACTCCACTATCGTATGCTCTTTGAGCAATCAAATGATGCTATTTTCCTTATCAGTTTGGATGGGATACATCTTGAAGCAAACCAGAAGGCTGCCGACTTGTTGGGATATACCCGTGAAGAATTAATTGGAATGCCGATCAAACAAGCGATACCTCCTTTTGAACATGAAGCTAGTCTTCAAAAATTACGAGGATTAATAGATGAAGCAACTTTTCCACCTTATGAACGAATATTATGTAAAAAGGATGGAAGTGAATTTCCAGTTGAAATAAATCTATCCTTAATCCGAGATTTGGATGGAAACCCCTTACATATTCAGAGTATACAACGGGATATCACTGAGCGGAAGAAAGCAGAAGAAGAAATTCGATTTAACTCTTTGCTGTTAGACAATGCAACAGACGCTATTATTGTAAATGATATAGAAGGAAACATGATTTATGCAAATGAAGCAGTTTACAAGATCTGGGGGTACACGAAAGATGAATTCCTTGCTATTTCATTTGATAAGATAATTATTGATCCGCCAGAGGTAAGAAGACTTCGTATTGAATCACTTATGAAAGAGGGAAGTGTTTTCTATGAAACGACTAATCGCAGGAAAGATGGAAGTCTTGTCCCTATAGAAGTTCATTCTCGACATACTGAAATTGAAGGGTCGCCATTTCTAATCAACGTTATTCGGGAGATTTCATTACGAAAAGAAGCTGAACAAAAATTACAGGAGAGTGAGGAACGATATAAACAATTATCAGAAGTGACATTAGAGGGAATTGTCATTCATGACAAAGGGGTGGTCGTTGACGTCAATCTATCCATTGAAAATCTTTCTGGATACAGAAGGGAAGAACTTGTGGGAAAAAATGCAATAGAAACCCTTGTTTTGCCTGAACATAGACCTATAGCATATGAAAAGATCGCTACGCAATCACATCAACCCTACGAAATAATGGGTCAAAGAAAAGACGGCACGCTTATTCCAATAGAGATGGAAGCCAGAGAATTCCAGATTAAGGGAGAAACACTTCGAGTAGTATCAGTCAGGGATATTACCGAACGGAAACAGGCTGAAGCAGCCCTTCAGGAAAAAGAACGCCATTATCGTATGCTCTTTGAGCAATCTAACGATGCTATCTTCCTTATCAGTTTGGACGGCATACATCTTGATGTAAACCAGAAAGCTGCCGATCTTTTAGGCTATATGCGTGAAGAACTAATTGGGATGCCTACTAAACAAGTGATACCTGTTTTTGAATATGGAAAAAGTCTTCAAAGACTTCGTGCAATAGTAGATGGAGAAATTTATCCAACTTATGAACGAATATTGCGTAAAAAGGATGGAAGTGAATTTCCAGTTGAAATAAACGTTTCTTTAATCCGAGACTTGGATGGGAACCCCTTACATATTCAAAGTATAATACGTGACATCTCTGAACGGAAACAGGCTGAAGCAGCCCTTCAGGAAAAAGAACGCCATTACCGGCTACTATTCGAGCAATCCAATGATGCGATCTTTATAGTCACTATGGATGGGACATTTATTGATGTCAACCAAAAAGCCGCTGATCTCCTTGGCTATGAACGCGATGAATTAATGGACATGAAAGTAGAACAAATAGTGGCTCCAATAGACCAAGAGGCCACTCGTCAAAAACAAGAATTGTTAAAAACAGGTAAAACTCCCCCATTATATGAACGATATTTCCTCCGGAAAGACGGGGTCGAGATCCCTGTCGAAATCAACCTCACTTCGGTGAAGGATGACGAAGGTAACCCTCAATATGTCCAAAGTATAGTTCGAGACATTGCAGAGCGGAAACAAGCTGAAATAGCCCTCCAAGAAGCCAAAGACAGATACCAGATGTTAGTAGAAAAATTACAGGGAGGCATGTTCTTAGAAGATGTGAATGGGAATTTTTCATTCGTAAACCCACGAGGAGCGGAAATCTTAGGTTATGCGATAGAAGACTTGATCGGGCAACATTGGAGCATTGCTGTACCTGAGGAAGAAAGGACTAAGGTTGCGGAAGAGACTGCCAAAAGACCGAAAGGCGTCAGTAGCACATATGAAACCGTTATTCGTAGAAGAAATGGTCAACTTCTTAACATCAATATAAGTGCCTCACCAATATTTTCCGATACTGGGGAATTTCAGGGGACATTGTCAGTCTTTTCCGATATTACTGAACGGATACAGGCAGAAGAAGCACTGCGTATGGAGCGAGATAGAGCTCAACAATATCTTGATATTGTAGGAGTAATGATTGTAGCACTAAATAAGAGGGGAGAAATTACTCTAATTAATCAAGAAGGATGTAAGGTTTTAGGATATGAGGAGGAGAAGCTCCTTGGAAAAAATTGGTTTGAAATTGCTATCCCCCCAAAAAAACGTAAATACACTCTTTCAATATTTAATCAATTAATCAAGGATGAGTTGGAAACTCCAAGGTATGGTGAAAATCTGGTTTTTACCAAGACTGGAGATGAACGACTAATAGCCTGGACTAATATTGTCTTAAAAGACGATGAAGGTAACATTCTTGGCACATTGCACTCAGGGAAGGACATTACTGAACAAAGGCAAGCGGAAAACGCATTACGTGAAGAACGAGATAGAGTCCAACAATATCTTGATATTGTAGGAGTTATGATTGTAGCGTTGAATGAAAGCGGAGAAATTACCCTAATCAACCAAGCTGGCTGTCGGATTCTAGGGTATGAAGAGAAGGAGCTTCTAGGTAAGAATTGGTTTAAAATGTGTGTTCCTCCACGGACAAGAGAAGAATTATTATCTGTCCATAAGAAACTACTGTTGGATGAATATGCAGTTAAGTATTATGAAAACCCCATTCTAAACAAGAATGGGGAAGAAAGGATGATTGCTTGGCGTAATATTTTATTAAAAAACAGAGAAGAAAATGTGGTCGGATCTTTAAGCTCAGGAGAAGACATTACCGAGCTTATTGAATTGCATGAAGAAGTTATTGAGAAGAATAAACTCGCTGCTGTAGGTCAGTTAGCGGCAGGTGTCGCTCACGAACTGAATACCCCTCTAGCTAACATTGCTCTAATTGCCCGTTATGCTCAGAAATTACTGGAAAAAGAACCCCAATTCACTAATAAGGTTGAATTAATGGATAATCTCAAAGAATTGCAAACTGAAGTACAATTCTCCAAAAAAGTGGTAAATGATCTGCTTCAATTTTCTAGAAGGATTGTTCTTGAATCAACTAGATTCAATATTGGTCTATTATTAAAGGCTGTGGTCCAATCTCCTTTTATTGCAACAAAATTACAGGAAGAGCATATTGAGGTTGTGACAAATGTTGCAGAAGATCTCGAATTATTTGGTGATAGGAATTTATTACTTCAAGTTTTCCAGAATCTTGTGAATAATGCCCTAGATGCCCTAGAGGGCAGACAAGAAGCGTCAATACTTAGGATATCGGCATCGAGTAGCGAAGATTGGATAAAAGTAAATGTCGAGGATAATGGTATAGGCATTCGTGAAGAAGATTTACCGCGGGTATTTGAACCCTTCTTTTCAACAAAGGCAACAGGAAAGGGAACAGGTCTAGGTTTGTCAATTGCTCGGGGGATAATTGAAAAACACAGGGGGTCCATTAAAATAGATAGTGTTTATGGTGAAGGAACCCTCATAACCGTAAAAATACCAATATCTTGATATTTAGAGAGTATTCATTATTTCTAGCGTAATCAGTCAATTTGAATGAACTTAACCAATATTAGAATTTTATTTTTGGTTTCTAATCCAGTTATCAAAGAGAATAAAATGGTTTCCGATGCGAATAAATGAATATGTAATCTTTAATTCAAAATTAAAGATTAAAAAAATTCCATATCCTGTAAATACGTGTCTTTCGGTCTCTTTGGTTAATAAGGGGATAAGAATTAAAGCAGCCTAGGAGATTCAAATCTTATGAACTTAGCTTTTATTATTCAAGAAGAAAAAGTAACAATTTTCACTGAATTTCTTGAAACAATTCAACAAAACTATCCTCATTACCGTAATATTTCTATAGAACTCCTTCAGGAAATCTTTGATTTACTTTTTCAGTTATTTTATGTATCCTGGGTTCAAGACTCTGAAATAACCCCCCAAGAGGTAATTGAAGGATTATCTCAACTATCTTTATCCAAAAACTACTCCCCCATGGATATAATTATTCTCTTTGATATTTTTACTTCCATAATTCGTCTAACTCTCATAAACCACTCTAATGACAGAAAAGAATTGATTAATTCCATTAATATTTTAGATAAAGTCTTTATCTCACTACGTACCTTTTTTTCTAAAATTAACCCTGAAGATGTAGTTACTCATCAACAGAGTGATGCAGTTTTACTAGATACAATAGAGATAACCGTGGGTCAATTGGCTGCCAGTGTGGCTCATGAACTGAACACTCCTTTAGCCAATATCTCTCTTATTGCTCGCTATGTACAGATGTTACTCGAAAAACAGCCACACCTCACTAATAAAGATGAATTAATCTCCAATTTCGAAGAATTACAAATTGAGGTTCAGTTTTCCAAACAAGTGGTACAAGATCTCCTTCAATTTTCTAAAAAGAACCTCCTTGCATAACTTTTCTACTAATACCATCCATGAAGCTATGTCTATAAGCTAACAGAGTGACAGCGTCTTATTAAATACGATAGCCACACTTTTTGTAAAAACAAAACTCCCCACTCGAAATAAGTTAATTTCAATGAACTTAACAAATATTTACTTGCATTCTATTAGTAACATAATTTACTATATATATTAGACATATATGGTTGTAGTAACTTGGTGAGATGAGAAAAGTGAAAATACTTGTTGTTGACGATAATATTCGATTTTTAGATTTTATGAAAAAAAATTTGACAATAGATGATCATTCCGTAGTTACTGCTACTTCAGGTGAGGAAGGTCTAGTACATGCTAAGCAACAAAATCTTGATTTAATCTTAACTGATCTAAAAATGGAGGGAATGTCAGGTGTGGAATTCGCTAGAGAATTAAGAAAGAACAATATAGATACTATCACAATAGTGATTACTGGTTATGGTACTATTAATTCCGCAGTAGAAGCAATTAAAGTGGGTTGTTATGATTATATACTCAAGCCCTTTGAATATTCTGATCTTAGTGAAAAAATTCAGGAAGTTGAAGACGAAATACACCTTAGAAGAAGTTTAACGGCATCTACAATAGCGGATAAAAGCGTACTTGAGGATTATTCTGAATTGAAGATAAAAGCGTACCCAAGTCCTTATCTTGTGATTTCTGATGATCCTACTCTCGATAAAAAGCTAGGTCTTGAGGAAGTAATGACAATTCTGCTGAGTTTATCCGAAAAAGGAGAAAATGTAATTGCTCCCTCAAAACTCAATATGCTGACTTCTCGTATATCTTCCTTCGTCAAAGATAATGAAAAAGGAACAGTTATCTTCAAGGGAATAAGAGAACTATTGAAAGCGCATAACTATGTAAATTTTAAGCGTTTTGTCCTCTATTTACAAAATGAGATTCTTTCCAGAGAATGGACTCTTCTATTCTTAGCTGAGGAAAGAAAAGATACTAATAATGAATATTCTGAATTATTATTCTTCGATACTTTATCGACTCTATCGGGTCAAGCTTTTAGCAATGTCATAGAAATTATCTCCCATTCAATAAGAAAACAAGTAATTAACCTGCTTAAATTAAAAGGTTCATTAAATTTTAATAAGAACGCAGAAGAAATAGGCATCCAACGCTCATCCACCCTTGCTTTCCATCTTCGAAAGCTGGGACAGGAAATTATTGTTGAAAAAAGCGATAATGATTACCAACTTACTGAGCGAGGGTATTATTATGCCGAAATTATCCTTAGTTTAGAAAAAATTGGGCGGGGTGATCCCAGTTCGCAGGTTAAAGCTTTTAAGATCCCTAATCCCTGAAAAAATGGGAAATTATAAATTCTTTGAGTATCTAACTCAAGTAACTATTAATTAAGACCTATAGTGACTCTTCTATCCGAATATTTTCTTCAATCAGTACTTCTCTTTCCAACCTTGATTTGATGGGGAAGTATTTAAGGAAAAAGGACACTGCTCTATTTATTTCTTGTATAAATTGCAAAAAAGACTCTTGAGTGAAGGAATTACCTTCGAATCTATTTGAATCATCCCATATCGCCACAACGTTCACTTGAGAGTTCGGAAGAGAAACAACGGATAATTTGTTGTAAAATTTATAGTCAACCAAAAGCATATCCGCATTTAGATTCTGTAATAAATCTAATGTTTCTTCAAAAGTCACTTCGTTCCCAACAATTGTTGTTGCCTGTGAAAAATCATTTTGATCGCAAATAGTCAAATGGAGCAACCGTGGGTCACTTAAGATGTTCATAGCTGATACATCTTGGAATATTTTCAACCCATTCGTAGAAATTTCCATAATATCTTGATTGAAGTCATTGTTGATTAAATCGGATCTAAAATATCCCTTTTTTACTATCTTTGCGTATTTTTCAATGAATCTTTCGCCTATACTTTTGAGTAGTTGCCGAATTATCGCTCGTTCATTTACATTCATTTCTTCATTTGGTGCAAGTATGGTGGAAACAAGTGTGATATCATTAAGGACTACAAAATGTAGCTCTTCAGGTCCTATTTTTATAAAATCAATCGGTTTATTAGTGATGGTCGCTGTGAATGAAGTAAACGCAGATATAAAGCCTGAAAAAAGGTTTTCATATTCATCATAATCAGAAGGCATTATTTGATAATGATATAAGCATATCCCTGCTTTGGATACGATCCATAAGTCCTTGAGGATCATATTTGACTTCATAATTATCCCCTTTTCCGAATTTTTATGATTCTCGCATTTTCATCGAATTTTGCGAGTTATACAACCTTAAGACCTAAAATGATATAAGATAGCACGTTTAATCGGATTGAGTTGCAAAAATACCTTTGAATAGTGACTTTTCATTTATTTTAGATTAAAAATAGGCAAAAGACCATGATTACTCAAGATTTATCCTCAAATATGATATGCTTGGCTTTTTTCCTCGATTGAGGAATAATACTGCATACTACTATTCACATATTTTTGAAAGGTAGGGGAATTTTTCTTGTATTGGGTCAATTCAATTTAACCTAAATTATTTTTTTAGTTTCTTTTTTAGTATTCTCAAATAGCTTCTCTACTGTTTTCTAATCTTGGTTTAATTTTATCCAAATAAATTGCACCTATAAATGATGTATATGTACTAAGATTCATAAAATTCATAAAATTCACTTGTTTAAGTCCTATATAGTCCTTTAATTGAATTTTCTAGATTGCTCATATCGCTTTCAGATTGAAATTGTGTTAAACTCTCGTTTGCTTTGGGAGTTTAAATGAAAAATTATTTATGATTGTTTACTTTTTTTTGGTAGTTGATAATTTTGTTTGGTCCTTTCTCTTCCAATCTTTGTAGAAGTTTTCTTTTATTATTTATATTACTTAGTTTGCTTTCAACCAACCCTATTTACCTTACAAAAGCTCTTCTTAATGAGGAAGATGAGGAAGATGAGGAAGATGAGGAAGATGAGGAAGATGAGGAAGAGGATCATAAAGATGTTTTCAAAGGAGAAAGGGTAGAAGATGAAGATTCCTATATAACATGGGGATTTGCAATTCTAATCTTATTGGGAACTAGTATAACTCTATTACGTTTCCTAAAGGTTGTAACTAAAATAGATCAGCTTAAAGATCATGAAGGAGTCTAAAATGAAAAAGATCGTTTTTTTTCTATTCTTAATCATTTTTCTTGGGTATCTCTTACCATCAATTATTCTGGTAATTGGAGATGAAGGAGAAGATACCATCTATCATAAAATTCCCCCTCCACAAACTTTGGGTTGGAGCACTGTGGTTCTTTTAATTGCTGGACTGCTATATATTCCTATTAAACGCCTACGTTTTCTCATTCAAAATTCATTAGGAATTCGTACCGAGAATTACCTTAGAATACAACAAATTAGCTTAACAGTTCATATGCTTTCTAATATGACAGCTACAATCATTGTTTTGTCCCATATCTTTGCTGAAGGTGGTCTAAAAGGGACTCCTGGATATGTTGGTGGCTTTAATGGCGTCTTTCTAATGGTTCTTCTATCAATTTCCGGGTTCATTCTTTGGAGACGCTTTCCTACTCTGTCCTATGATGAAGGCTATGAAAGAGCAACAAGGCATCTTCATGTTCAAATAGTTGGTTTTTTTATGCTTGTTTTCTCGATCATTCTTCATATAACTGCGCTACAAAACACTGTTCCGCCCTCTTGTGGTGGATGCCACACTGCAATTCTTTCATTTTTTAATGGGGTGTAATAAGTGCGATTCCCAGATGCTTTTGGCTATTTTGCCTTTGTGATACCCTTTGTTGCTGGAATGGTTGTCACATTAATCTGGCTTATCATGATCTTTCATGATTTTCAAGACCTTAGGAAAAGAGAATTGGATACAGAGGTCAAAAATAGATGGAAAATAACACTAATAATTCCTATCTTAGGTACGATAGCTTATCGAAATGTCATTAAACGTGGCAGGCGACAATTTATAACCTCGCCCCTATTATTTTTTGCACCAACCCACTTAATAGCTAGTGGCGCTACCCGTTTCTCACTTCTTGGTAATATAGTTCTTTCAATAGTATTAAGTGTTTTAATAGTTATTATTGGAATTTATTTAGAGCTTTTTAACATCACTACAAAGGAAATTGGGCAATCTACCTTCTTTTCAGATCAGGAAAAACTTAAATTGGTTTGGATTTCTTTGATACCGATGATAGGTACAATAAAATGTCTCCGAGCCATTAATTCGAGGCATATTAATGAGTAAACTCCGAAAAATATGGCATAGTCTTCGTAAGGAAGGATGGCAATCTCTTTCTGAAAAAATTTGGGAACAGGGATATTGTTATGGCTGCGGAGCATGTGTCATTGTATGTCCTATGAATGCCCTTGATTTCAACGAAAAAATAAACAAAGAGAGCACACCTATTCTGAATGGAGAATGTAAAAACTATTTCAGCTGTGAAGCAGTGTGTCCTGCCCTCAATCCAAGAGATTTACCGTTACCTCTATCTGAAGTGTGGGCTGCAAAAAGTCGCGATGAATCAGTAGAAGGACAGGATGGTGGGGCAACAACAACCATTTTATTAACGCTACTCGAACGTAATGAGATTGATGGGGTTGTTCACACTAGAATAACCCAAGGATATGAGCCTATGGCTCAACTTTCAGTTAACCCGCAAGAAATCAAGCAGGGAAGAAGAAGTTCGTATATATTTGTCCCTCTTGCGTCACTCATCCGAAGAGCTGTCATAGAAGAGGGAATGAGGATTGCGGTTGTTGGAACTCCATGTGTGATCTCTGGACTTGGCAATATTCAACGTTATAATCCCCGAATCTTTGGTGACAAAATAAAATTAACCATTAGTCTCTTTTGCACCGAAATCTTTCAGAAAGAAGAGTTTCGTAAGATCGCTCTGATTGAAAATCATAAATCCATCACTAAGGTAGAGATAAGACGAAAGGCGTCATTTATGCACGGTGAAGAAACATGGACGCTACCTAACAAGGCTCTAAAATCAGCTACCCGTTCGGGCTGTAATTACTGTCGAGCTCTGATTTCACCTGCTGCAGATCTTGGAGTAGGAGCAGTGGATAGTGAGTTAGATGAAACTACTTTGGTCATCCTCACAAAAACAGGCCAAAATGCTCTTCATACTGCTCAAAACTCATTAATTCTCCGTCATTTGGGGGAGTCATTTCCCAAGATTAATCGGTTGATTAAGAAAAAGAGACGTCAAAAATTCCCCTATTCATAATAAGAAAGAAATAATGAAAAAACAGAGTTTAGAACAAGTGGATCAATCACAGTTGACCTACATTGTTATTTTCCTTTTGACATTGCGAAAAAGTTCCTCGAAGAATATCAAGGATGAATTCTTCATTAGATTGTTTCAATAGTTTAGAGTATTTATTATTAAATAAACTTCAATCTTTGATAATAACCCTTAATTCTTTACAAAAGAATGAATTTAATGATAATGATTTAGGATTTTATCTCCATGGTCATTTCTAATCCGTTGGCAAATTTATAGAATACTGAGGCATAGAGTAAATGAATGGTCGTGAGTTTTTAGAAAAATATGCGAAAGATAACAATTTAGACCCTGAAAGTCTCCGTCTGCAGCTAACATGTGATGGGCATGGGCATATAGAATATTTTATCCTAAGTGAGGACCAGGAACCATCAAAGGTTGAAAGAGACGGTTGGTTGCCTCCCCCTTCGCGTGTTCTTGAGTTTTCCAACGATGAAGACTTAGAATCTCTTGAAACCTTAGACATTAATGACCCAAAAACGTGGTCAGAGGAACCAAACTGGGTGAGAAATTATCTTAAGAGTGGAGAAACACCTCCAGACTGGTAAAGTTCGAGCTAATTATCTTTTAGCTCCATTTAAAACCAATTCGCGTTTTACATTGATTTTGCAGTAGATAGAGATTATGTTGCAGGTTTAATTTTCAGATTATATTATCTGTGAATAAAGGAGACTCGATCATTTGAGACTCGTAACTATTTTATTGAAATCTACTGAGGTCTCTGCTATTGCTACTGCTGCAGGTGTTTTTCCGATAGATGTTATAAACCAACAATACAGTAAAAATTGGTCAAATGATCTCTTAGCGCTTATTACATCAGGTCAACTTAAAGAAATTAATAGCTGGTATTGTACTGAGGGAAAGAAGTATCTCGAAAGACTCCAGCATAAGATTATACCAAATGAAAATGTTATATATGCTCCTCTCTACCGTCACCCAAGAAAAATTTGGGGAATTGGATTGAATTATACTGAACATGCTCAAGATCTCTCGGAAAAAACACCAACGGCCTTTCCTGCCAGTTTCATGAAGCCAGATAGCAGTATAATAGGATTTGATGATGTAATTGAGATTCCAGTGCAGTCGGACAAAACTACTGGCGAGGCTGAGCTAGGGGTTATAATTGGGAAGAAATGTAAAAACGTTAAGCGTGAAGATTGGTTGAATGTGGTAGCGGGGTTTACACCCATTATTGATGTAACTGCCGAAGACATTCTTAGGAGCAATCCGCGGTTTTTAACACTAAGTAAAAGTTTTGATACTTTTTTCAGCTTCGGGCCTCATTTAATTACTCCTGATGAGATTGACGATGTATTTAATCTGAAGGTTGCTACAGTGATCAATGGAAAGATACATGCACAAAATATAGTTTCCAACATGACATTTCCCCCTGATTATCTCGTGTCGTTTCATTCAAAGGTGATGACCTTATTACCTGGTGATATTATTTCTACAGGTACTCCGAGGGCGGTACAACTTAATGATGGCGATATCATCGAGTGTAGGATAGATGGATTTGTGTCTTTACAAAATCCAGTTATAGATTTAAAGTTAAAAACGGGTAATATTCTCCCAAAATAACCTCTCTTCCTATTCTATCTCCTTTTGATCTAAAAAGCGCCCGTATTTTCTTCCCAATTCTTTTTATTTTATTATGTCGCTTTCTATTAAGGTTCGACAAAAATTGTGAAGTAAAATATAAAAATCAAAGAAAAGTTGCTGTATTTAGTATTTTTTAGATATAATAGTCAAAAACTGAAATGTATATTTGATTTTATGAGAGGAGAAATGAGAATGACTCAAATGAAAAGCCGTTGGGCTATAATATTGACTGTATTGACCGCTTTTGGTCTTATTGTCGGTTTTAACCCTATCTCTGCAACTGCGTATCCCTTTGTTAGCATCTCAGAGATTCAAGGAGATGGGTTTAGTTCACTGTATAAGAACCAATATGTGGAAACAAGAGGTATTGTCACAGCGGATTTCCAATCTAAAAGTAAACGCGGATATTTCATCCAGGATCCAGTGGGTGATGGTAATCCTGCTACTTCTGATGGAATCCTTGTGTACGATAGATATGACTATGTAAGCGTTGGTGATGAGGTCCTCATAGGCGGAAAAGTCAGCGAATACTATGGTTTAACAGAGATCTATTATACAAGCTACTACACTGTTCTGTCTACTGGTAATCCCCTACCTGAGCCTGTTGAACTCAACCCACCATTCGATGATTATGCTTCAGATGTGTACTATGAGGCACTTGAAGGCATGTTAGTCTCAGTTTCGGACTTAAAGGTGGTTGCAGCTACTGACGGTTATGGTGAGATCGCTGGTGTTGTTGAGGATCTGGATATCGACCGTGTATTTCGTGATGATCCCGCTGGTACAGGTGAATTGATATTTACAGATGATGCTGGCGGATATAAGGTCATAGCAAAGACAGGTGACCTAGTTAAGGGGTTACACGGTCCACTCGACTACACATATGATGAGTACAAAATATTGCCCTCAAGTAATGAGCCACCTACTGTGATCGAAAAGGGTTCGGACCTTAAAATTCGTCCCAAGCAGGGAAGAAAAGGCGGCATCTCTATTGCTACCTATAATATGTATAATCTCTTTGACGAATTTGATGATCCAGAGAAAGACGATACTGTCTATTCATCTTCGAAAGTTAACAGGTTATTGTCAAAACACGCACATACGATCAAGGAAATCTTGCAGGAACCTGATCTAATCGCAGTACAAGAAGTGGAGAATATAGAGATACTTGAACGACAAGCAACAACATCTCCCATCGAAGCTGAGTATGGTGCTGTCCTCATTGAAGGTCCCTACTATCGAGCTGTTGACGTCGGTCTTCTTTATCGAAAGGATAAAGTAACTATCTTGAGTGCTGAAGCGCGTCAAACATGTACCACCCTAGATGATGAGTATGGGCCTGGTTACGACCCTAACTTCCCTTGTCCGCCTGGTACAAACCCACTTTTCTCACGGCCCCCCTTAATAGTTCACCTTGAGATTAAAGGAGACGGTTCAAGGCTGTGGTTAATTATCAATCACTTCAAGTCAAAATCGATATATGGTCCTTCATATGCAGATACAACACCTCGCCGTATCGAACAAGCAGCATGGGTCGGTAATTTAGTTGATGAGATTCAGGATAGCCACCCCGAAGCGCCAGTTATAGTATTGGGTGACCTTAACGACTTTGTAGATAGTGAACCAATACAGGTTCTCGTAGATGGTGGACTGCGTGATTTAATTCTCGATGTTGAGAAAGAGGATCGTTATACATATATCTACCGTGGTGCTTCCCAGGTACTTGATCATATAATGATCACACCTTCACTAGAAGGCGCGTATGATGATATGGAAGTACAGCACTTCAATGTAGACTATCCCTATCCATCATATGCCTACGATGCCAATACAGGGATCCGTAGTTCCGACCATGAAGTACTCATAGCCACTTTCGATCTAGAGTGATTTTTGAACGACGGATTTGCAGCCAAGAAAGGTTCGCAGATCCTTCTACTACTTTTTTCTTCTTTTTTCCGAAAAGTCCTGATCTATTCTACATTATTGTAGAGCAAGGGAAGTATGAGCAATCATACAAAATAACTAAGTTTTTTCTAAAAATTAAGGAAATTTTTGAAAAATCCTTAGAAACGGAAGAATTGAAAGAAGCGCGGAAATTATATGCTCAGAAGGTAAATAAAGCATAATAATTAGTTATTATCCCAATTACGACACTTTATATTCCTTTTGTCTTTTTCTTATTTTTGTACATTATTATACGAAATTTATCGTTTTTTCTGTAGGTAGAGATTTTCTGATCTTATAACAATTAATGTGCAGAAAATGAAGGTGTTAGAATTTGGTATTCCAATATAAACGTGCAAAAAAATTACGTTCTTACATAGCTGTTCTTTTAATTCTCCTTATTGTGTTATCTGTTTTATTAGTCGTTGCTACATTTTTAGGCTCTCTTTCAGGCAATGCTGCCAAAACCACCGAGCATCCTATACTAAAAAAACTAAATAAAGACGAGAATGCAACTTTATGTTATTTGTATACCACAGAAACTCAACTGTATAATGATTATAAGGACATTAGAGCCATCTCCGACACTGAATCTGCATCTACGTTTACTATCCCAGCAATTTCAGATATAGAAGGCAAGATTAAATATATTTATCATTACGATATTGATAGTACTGGTGAATACATTGAATATGGCATCGGAGAAACTAGCACTTTTGAAGATGCGATCTGGGTTACTGATCATACTAAGTGGAAAGACTACGACGACGGCAATACAGTCCAAGAATGGGAATTTTATGACTATCAGAAAACCTTTACTCTGACGTCTCCTTCTAAATTAATTGACGACTTGTTTTCAGAAAATAGTATTGAGATTCTTTCTGTGCTATGGGTGATCCTCTTACTTGATATCATTATTACATCCATTTTTGGTCTTTTTATTGCGCGTATCAATCCTTATGGTCGGATTGGGGTTCCTTTTAACCTTTGGTTCTTTCAGCGGTTAAATGGTCGATTGGGAAGATGGCTAAGCATGTTAAAACTCTTTGATTACAAACCAAATGATCAATGGTTTGTAGAACGGCACTTAGTATATAAACTGGATTTTCGTAATGCTAGGACCATCGCACGAGAACTTTTAATCAAACGGTGGCGGGATGTGTGGTTTCTGCCTACAGCGGTCGTTGTTTTTCTTATGACTTCTTTTGAACAATTCTTTAAAGAATTTATTTTATCTCTCTCAAATGATAAGCAATATGAACCATATCATTTCATAGCAATTCTTTTTATTCTTTCAATAGTAGTTTCACTGTTACTAGCCACATATTATCCTGCTGTATGGACATATACTGACATAGGTTTGAAAAAATATCGAATATCTGCTACAGGAGATATGGAGAACGTTCAAAGTTTCGGACAAGCGATAAGAGAAAGAATAGAAATTCTCTTTGGTTTTACAACAGTACTTTCTTTAGGTGCACTCTCTCTAGAAGTAGTTAATCCCGAAGGATTACCCCCATCTACACAAACCTCAGGCTCTCTCTTAACACTTTTAGAATTAACTATAACATTCACTAGTATAATTGCTTTTTTCTTAATAATCACTTGTTTTGTGGCTCCAATAATCATCGTTGTTGGCTTAGTACATTTCTCAAAAAATCATGTACGGGTTATGACAGAAACAAGGAAACAGCTTGTGATCCGTTTTGATACCCTCGTAGGAACCATTCAACCTAATATTGAGTTCGCACGTTCAGATGAAGCCATACATGTCTATATTGATGATAAAGAAGAAGCAATCCATTACAAAATCTAAATGTATACATTCAAAAAAAATCATCTGATGTTATCTCTTTAGGAACATTTTCCAATTTAATGGCTTCTTTGGGACAGTACACAATACATTTCGGTTCCCCCTCACATAAATCACAATAAATCAGCTTTTTCGAGTAAAAATCAACAGTCATTGCGCCATATTCACACACATCTGCACACCACCCACACCAATTACACTTCTCATAATCAACTTCTAGCGTATATTTCCCTTGTTTCAAGGCTTCTTTAACCACACATGCCTTGACACATGGAACATCCTCACAATTCTTGCACGCCATCACCATATGGGCCAAGTTTTCCATTTTTGAAACTCGAATAGCTGAGCGGACAGGATTAAACTCTTGAAAAATAGCCCAAGAACAAACTAATTCACATATTCCGCACCCCGAGCATTTCTCTAAATCGATGGAAATAAGCTGCCGCTCTTCCATTAATTTCACCCGAATGACCACTGATCTAGGATATCTAACTCCGCTAATTTTTCTTTTGTAGGAAATCCTTCTTTTGTCCATCCTCTATAATCATAATAGTCGTCTAGCATGAGTTTGTAGCCTTCTCGTGATATAAAACTTCCTTTAGCGGGTCCATCGGGAATTGGTTCAGAATACATACGAGGGGGTAAGGAATCGTCACTTCGTTTTGCTCCCTCGCGTAGGTTAAAGATTTTTTCCAGTGTATAGATACGTTCCCCTGCCTTTAATAATTCTTTTTCAGTGATTTTAACATTTGTAGTCAATGTATACATTTTAGCAATGTCTTCATTTGTTACAGCGCTACGGATGAATTTACATAGTATCAATGAGTCATAGATTGAGTATAGGTCTTCTGCGTCCTTAACTAGTTTTCCTCTGCCCAATTCTTCTTTATAGCGGTCTACTGTTCCTTTCATATCGGGTCCGTATGAACCAGAGCGTAGATGGCAACCACCACGAGTCGATGTTGCGAATCCCAATGCTGCTGTTTTAAGACCTCTGATTGCGTACCCTGGAAGTTCCAACCCCTTAATATGCATGGCATATTTCTCTGACCCCTTACCAATGATTTGTGCTGCTCTTTTTGAGCCTTCAGCAAGAATATCTCCTATTCCTTCTCTCTTAGCGATTAACTCCAAGAGTGCAAGAACAGACTCATAGTTGCCAAAACTTAGGTCTAAACCATTTGTATCCTCTTTAGAAATCAAACCACGTTCGAAACATTCCATAGCGAAGGCAATAGTTCCCCCTGCGGACATAGTATCTATTCCTACACGATCGCAAAATTCATTCGCTTTAATAATAGCATCCAAGCGTCCTACTCCTAGGTTAGGGCCGAATGAGAAAATTGTTTCGAAGTCCACCCCAGCCTCCGCTCCTTTATAGGGCCCCTTTTTTACACGACTAATATGATCACATGCAATTGGACAATTACCACAGGAGACAATACGATCCACATAATATTCGCTTAAACGTTCTCCACTGACTTCTTCCGCTTGTTCAAAGGTTGCTTGTTGAAAATTTTTGGTAGGTAATGCTCCAAGTTCATTAAATACTAGAATATTGGCTGGTGTGCCCAAAATACGGTATTTTTCTGTTGGAGGTCCTTGGCAACGTTTATAAATCTCCATACAAAGCTCCAGTAGCTTCTCTGGTGCTGCTACACTTACGTTCTTTGTACCACGAACCGCAATCGCCTTTAGGTTTTTACTGCCCAATACAGCGCCTAGTCCTGTTCGTCCCACCTGCCTTGATCTATCATTAGTGATACAGGCAAAACGAACTTGGTTTTCTCCACCCATCCCTATTGCAGCCACTTGAATTTGAGGATCGTCCAATTCCTCTCGAATAATAGTTTCAACTGTCCATGTGTCTACTCCTCTTAAATTCTCTGCTTCACAGATTTGTATTTCATCATCATCAATCCATAAATAGCAGAGAGAGGGATGGCGTCCATGCACTACTACAATATCATATCCCGCTGCTTTTAACTCATTTCCGAAGAATCCTGATGAAATCCCTTCTCCTAGAAATCCTGTTAATGGTGACTTAGAATAGACCGAATATTTACTACTAGTTGGAACGCTAGTACGTGCAAAAGGACCCAAAGCTAGGATAAAAACATTTTCAGGTCCAAGTGGGTCAGTATTGGGAGGACATTCTTGTAATAATAATTTTATACCGAAACCATTTCCACCAATGTATTTTTTCGCAAAAGACTCATCAAATTCTGTTGTTGAGATTTTTTGATTACTCAAATTAACCCAAAGGATTTTTCCTGTGTACCCAGTAAGCATAATCTTTCATCTTTTCTTTTTCTTTTATGAGATAAGAAATTATTATATGATTTATTTTTGGAAGGAATTTTCAATATTCTTTTGATATAATTATCTAATAAGATACAGAGGTAATGGGGTATTCTGTTAAGTCCTCATTAAATTGTTCTTATTGATTCCAGATAGTGATGTTATTCCTACTTACCGCATTATTGCATGAGGAAGCATTTCTATCTATTCTATTAAGTCTATTTATCAATCATTCTTAAAAACTGTTCTTAACATGAAACATTTTTAACTATCTTTAGCATTACAGCATTAGAGGCAAAAAGATGTCCGCTCAAGAAGCTCAAAAACTCTTAGCCGAAAGTAATATTCCTCAAAACTATAAAGAGATCTCAATTTCAATTGATACAAGCCTTTGCCCTTTGGGTTGTCAGTTATGTGTACCTGCATGCCCTACTAATGCGTTATACTTTTTCGAGAAAGTTCATGTCCAGGAAGAGCTTTGTGTCGGATGTGGCAGCTGTGTTTCCGTCTGTATGTATGATAAACCTATTCAAATCACCCGTGTCCGGTTGTCTGATGATAAAAAGGAATCTTTCAGCTCTATGAAAAGTTTCACAAAAGTTTTAAACGCAGAAAACGCCAGAAAACGAAAAAAAGTTTATGTCAGAGATTATCCAGCCACACCCTCGTAATCTAAGGTTTTCATGTAGGTTCCTCTTAGTTTTATAGATACAAACTTAACATAATAAGATCAATAAAGATACAAAATGTAACTATCCAGTAAAAAGAGAAAGAAGAAAAGAAGAAAAATTAAGTTCTGTACTACAATCTCTTTATACAGAATCAGATCAACTAATTATTCTTTTCTACTATCGTAAATAAGATAAAAAAAACCGAGAGGCATGAAGATGAGTACGAGTCCATGGCAAATGGGCAATGTTCCCGGTCCAACCGTGGCAAAAGCCCTACAATCAAAAACTTTTACGAGGCTTATGAAAAAACCATCTGTCTTCGTTATAGGTACTAAGCTAGGTGATGAAAGCGAAGAAGGAGAATTTCTTCGAAAATTAACAAAAGCTATCGCTTCGAAAGGAATTCCAATTGTTGCTTCACTATCTTCCGAAAAGCTGCTTGCCGAACAGGGGATTGAAGCAAAATTGGCCATGAATCTTCCGACTTTAACAAAAAAGTTAGCTGAAGAAGATTGGGATAATTTAGGTTTCCAAGCAGAAACTGTTGCAATTAGTGGTTTCTATTATTACTATCAGTCGCAAGCGTTTGCTGCTATCCGTAATAACTCTGAAACACTTCAAACAATAAGTGTGGATCCCTATTATTCCCCGAATGCCACTTTCTCTAGTCCTACTATTGTTAAAAAGAAACTTTCTGAATGGTATGAAGAAATGATCGGTGCAGCAGAAGCAATTTAAAAAAAGGAGAAATAAATTATGAGTTTAGAAATCAGTCTTAAAGAATTGCCAATTGAAGTTGGAGAAGTCTACGAAGGAGAGCGTATTCGCTGGAAAGATACCTTTGTCGAACTAGGTGGTCCAAAAATTGAGACAAAGTTCGAGCTTGCTCGAGTTCGTGACATGAAAGACATTGAAGATGGCAAAATAAGTGTCATCGGAAAGGAATTGGAAGAATTAGACCCTCAAAAGTCTTACCCCTTCGGTATCCTCATTGAAGTTGCCGGTAAAAATGTAGAAAAGGACTTAGAGGCGGTTTTTGAACGCCGAATCCATGAATTTACCAACTTTGGTCATGGTATGATGCACCTGAACCAGCGTTATGATATTCATATTCGCATTTCCAAGGCAACAAAAGAGAAAGGTTTAACCTTTGATGCTTGGGGTAAAGTCTTTTACAAGTTCTTCAAAGAAGAACTTGGGATCTTTGACGCAATGCAGATTACTTTTATCACAGATCCTAAAGAAGTTAAAAAAATTCATAAACAAGCTATCAAGGCTTATAGCGCTCGTGATGAACGAGCAAGGCAATTAAGGGATGAGGACGTCGATACATTCTATGGATGTACTTTATGTCAAAGTTTTGCTCCTACACATGTGTGTGTAGTTTCACCTGACCGAATTTCTTCCTGTGGGGCTCTGAATTGGTTTGATACCCGTGCTGCTGCCAAAATTGATCCTGAAGGACCTAACTTTGTGATTCCAAAAGGTGAAATTCTTGATCCCGAGCGTGGTGAATATTCAGGCGTAAATGAAAGGGTAAAGGAAAAAAGCTTAGGTGAAATTGAAAGAATTACTCTACATGGTCTTTTTGGTAAAACTCACACTTCTTGTGGTTGTTTTGAGGCCTGTTCATTTATAGTTCCTGAAGTAGATGGTTTCGGAGTTGTTCACCGCGATTTTGTGGGTGCAACAGTCAATGGTCTGGAATTTGGAACTATGGCTACCCAAGTGGGTGGTGGAATTCAAACTGAAGGTTTTGTAGGGATTGCAGTAGAATATCTACGCAGTCCGAAATTTTTCAAACCTGATGGTGGAATTGAACGCCTGGTTTGGCTTCCCAAGGCCCTCAAAGAACGATTACGTGACGCTTTTTCTGAAGATCTCTATGACAAGATCGCAACAGAAGCAGATGTCTCCAGTGTTGATGAACTTAAAACGTTCTTAAAAGAACGAAACCACCCTGTTACATCACGATGGGTTGAAGAAAAAGAGGAAGCTCCTTTAGCAGCTCCTGGTCAAGTCCCTGCTACCCAAATGCCCCAAATGATGGCGCAAGGTGCTGCGGCTCCAATGATGATGATGCAAGGTCAAATGGGTTCTGTTGGTCAAGTTCCTGTTATGACGGTACATATTCCTATGCCTCAAGCAGCAGGGGTCGCCGCTGGTGGAACAATAAAGTTGATTCTTAAGAACGTTAAGATTCACGCAGAAAAAGTCTTAATTGTCAAAGAAGACTAATTAAATAAATCGTGGGGTTTTTCAATGCCCGATGACGATCAACTCAAGAAAATTCTTCAGTTATTAGATTTTGCTAAATCGATTGAATTAACAGATGTTGTTCTTGAAGGAGAAGAACTAACTTTCAAATTCCCACAACAGGCTCTCATTCAAATGGCTCCTCAACTAGCTCAACAAGTTGCTGGAGTCATGCCAGGATTACCCAGCTCGTTATTACCTTCTAAGTTCGAGGAAAGTCCTGAAACATTTACAGGTGAGATCGTTACTGTTGAATTAGGGGCAACTAAAGCGAATGGCGGAACACGAGAACGTGTTTGCAAGTTAGGCGGTCATAAGACGTTTCCATTTTATACTTTAGATACTCCCAGACCTGTTGTAACTTTCGATTGTTTTGACATTAAGCCATCTCTCCCAAAACCTATCCGACAACAATTTGGAGAGGTTATGAATGATGCAGGAGAGTGGGCTAAGAAAGCAGTTGAATTCGGCGCTGACGCTATCACAATCCATCTCGTGAGTACAGATCCATATATTAAAGATGCTTCACCACGTGAGGCTGCCAAGACAGTAGAAGATGTACTTCAAGCTGTTAAGGTACCTTTAGTTATTGGTGGTTCAGGTAATCCTGAGAAAGACCCACCTGTTCTAGTAAAGGCTGCAGAAGCTGCTTCAGGTGAACGTTGTCTTTTAGCGTCTGCTAATCTCTCTTATGGTGATAAAGCTAACGAGCAGATTGTAAAGGCTGCTATTGAACATAATCACAATGTTTTGAGCTTCACACAAATTGACATTAACAACCAGGAAAAACTAAACCGCCTATTAATGAAATTCGGTCTTCCGACTGACCATCTAGTACAAGACCCCACCACAGCATCCTTGGGATATGGTTTTGAGTACTCTCTTTCAATCTACGAACGAATAAAGCTGGCTGGGCTCAAAGGTAGTAAAACACTTGCATTTCCATGCTCAAGTGGAACTACTAATGCGTGGGGCGCACGAGAAGCTCATAGATCCGAGAAAAAGGTTCCAGAATGGGGACCGCGGAGCCTACGTGGACCGCTTTGGGAAGCGACTGCGGCGTTGACTCTTGCTATTGTTGGAGCTGATTTATTCATGATGCTCCACCCGCTTTCTGTCATTACCTTCAAGGAAATGGTTGAGTCCTTATTAAGCCCACCAAGCTCCTCACCTCCAGAAAAATATCTGGATTGGGTGACCACATCGTTCTAGGAGGTTCAAAAGAATGGCAAGAATAGAACCTATGCAGATTCTGAAATTACTTCCTCAAACGAACTGCAAAATATGCGGTGAGACTACCTGTCTAGCTTTTGCGGCAAAATTGGCTTCTCGAGGGGTAGAAGTCACAGAATGCACCCCTCTGTTCGAGGAAGCCCAGTATGCTGAAAAGAAGGTTCAATTGGTTGAAATGTTAACTCCCCCTATACGTCCTGTCAAATTTGGTCCACCGGGATCAGAGCGGACTGTAGGTGGGGAAGAAGTCCTTCACCGTCATGATTTGACCTTCTACAATGAAACTGCACTGATGATTACACTAGAAGACTCGATGGACGAAAGTAAATTCCTTGAGGAAGTTCAACAGTTTCAAGGAATGACATTAACGAGAATTGGTACTGATCTGAAAATCGATGGTTTTTGCATTAGATCGACATCAAATGATCCTAAACAATTCCAAAAAAGGGTAAAAGCTGCAAGAGCTAAAACAAATCTCCCATTTATTCTCGCGTCTCTGAATCCTGAAATAATTCGTGCAGGACTAGAAGTAGATGGTAAAAACAAGCCATTAATCTATGCAGCAACTGTAGACAATTGGCAATCAATAATGGCCTTAGCCCAAGAGTTTGATGTACCAGTGGTATTAGCTACTGGAACTGGTGATCTTAATGACCTTACATCTCTCGCTCAAACCTTTAGTACTTCTGGATTGAAAATTATACTCGACGCAGGAACTTGGATTAACGATGGTTGGATGGGTGTAGGTTTTAGGAACAAAATCAAACTACGACAAGCTGCTATAAAAGGTGAATTTAAAACACTCGGTTACCCAATTTTATCCGTTCCTGCAGTAGCTCAAATGTTCCTCAAATCACCTAAAGCAGATGCTAAGCAATTTAAGGAATCTCTCCTAGCCAGTCTATTAATGGAGCGATACAGTGACATCCTTGTTATTACCCCGAAGCAACTTTGGGCTATAATGCCTATTATGACGTTTCGACAGACTATATACTCCGATCCGCGTATTCATCCTGAAGTTGATGCTGGTCTCTATCAAATCAATAATCCAAGTGAGCAATCCCCAGTTTGTGTATCAACAAATTTTGCATTGACATACTACACTATCAAATCGGATTTTGAGGCCCAAAAACTCGGAACATGGCTTCTTGTCGCCAATACAGGTGGTCTAGGGGTAGAAGCAGCCGTGGCAGGGGGCCAATTAACTACCGATAAGATTGTTGAGCTCATTGAAGAAACAAAAATTACAGATAAAGTTAAACACAAGAAAATCATTCTTCCTGGACTAGCTGCTCGCTTATCGGGTGAATTAGAGGATGCATCGGGATGGTCGGTTACTGTTGGTACCAAAGACTCGGCTGATATAAAAAAGGTCTACGATAAATGGACTCTTTAGCCTAAGGCTCTCAAGCCTGTTCCTTCCTTTTTTCTTTCACATTTAACTGTTAGGTTGAAAAATAGTCTACCATCATAACTCAGTTTCCCTATTCTTAGATTTTAATCTTATAGTTGTATAACCTAGCTGTTCTAGTTAAATACTTTAATATTAAGGTTTTCTCCTACGCCTATTCGAAGAAGCGTTATTATGCCCGTCTGAAGAGGGAGTGGACTCCTCTCATCTAAAGGAGAAAGCTTCCCCTATCTACTGAATATTCATGTCTAATCTATGGATGAATAATTTTGCATCTTCAAAGTTTTAAGCAATTCTAGTAAACTTGCTAGGATAAATAACTTAAATTCAAAGTCAGGGAGTGCAGTCCTTCCCCCTAATAACTTAAAAAATCACTAAAGTCGACCAAAATGACAATCACATCAAATAAAGATCCTAAATCAATAGAAGCGGGTGTTTCTAACCCTGCTGACATAACAAATGCTCAAAAATTAGTTGTTGATGTAGAAAAGCGTCAAGCTCCCTACTACAAAGGCTGGTATATAGCTAACTCTTTAGATAGCATTGGTAGAGCAAATACAGATCCTTTCATACCAATCTTTGCTAGCTCTATTGGGGCTACTGCTGGTCAAATAGGCTTACTTTCAGGCGTTTATTCTCTAGTAAACATTTCACAATTATTGTGGGCACAAATATCAACTAAAATGAAAAAAAATAGAATATTTGTTGCATTAGGTTGGTTTATTTCCGCAATATTCTACATTCCAATAGCATTGTTAAGAATTGGGCAAATTTACATATTAATAATCTTACGTTTTCTCCAGGGGCTGATTACTTCTGCTACGATTCCTACACAAGCTTCATTAATGGCTGATCATATTTCTTACAGGGATAGGGCAAAAAAAATTAATAATTTCACAGAATTACGGTTGATAGGGGCATTATTAGGCACTTTAGTTAGTGGATTCCTGTTTAGTCTTTTGGCAGATAATTTTCATCTTAATACACGCAATACATTCATTGTTTTATTTTTATGGACTATGTTGTTATCTATAACCGCTTCTATATTAATTTTTATGAGTGTTCCAGACTACCCATATATAACTAAAGTTGAACCACCCATTTTTATTCAAAGACAAATTATTCATAGTGAATCTCCTTCAAAAAAACGCCTAAGAGCTAAATTTATAGCCTATATAAACAAATTCAGTAATTTTTGGATTTTTTGTCTTTTTGCAGTAATATTCTATTTTGGGGTCTATTTAGCGGCTCCATTTTTTATAATTTTAGAGATAGAAAAATATCACTTATCATTTTTTGCAGCGTCTATCCTAACTAGCGTACAAATTTTAATTCAAATTCTCCTCACTATAGTGATAGCAAAACAAGATCTTCTAGATAAGTTTGGACGAAAATTAGCCTTAATGGTTGGTGCAATATTTATCTCTATTAGCTCTGTTTTAATAATTGTGCCATATTATTTTGTTGTTCCTACTTTTTTATGGTGTTTGGTCGCGTCGATCAGTTTGGGGATCGGTTGGGGGCTCTTTCAAACTGCATTAGCTATTTTTTTGTTGGACATAACTCATCCCCAGTATAAAGCTACCCTCATAGCGGTATATAATGCCCTCACAGGGGTAGCTATGTTCTTTGGACCAGTGTTTGGAGGATTAATCAGTGAATTTTCCCAGAATATCTCGTTAATATTCCTTTTTAGGGCAATAATTATCATTTCAACGATTATCTTCCTCATGAAGGTCAAAGAGCCCGAAATACCTGGAATAGTGATTCATCCCGTCAGACCCTTATTCTGGAAACTTATCCGAGTTAATGCTAGCAGAGGATCAGAATTCATTCTGACTCATGCAAATCCCCGGAAAGTACAATATAAACATTGGATTTTTAAACCACGTAAACACAAATGAAATTTCGGCTATCAACCTATGTTCTACACAATTCAGAAGCACAAACGAGTTTTCAGAAGAACCAAAACTTTCTATGTTAAAACGTTTTTCCTTTAGAAGATCTAAAATACTTTCTTTAAGAGGTAAGGAACATGTCTAATTCTACAAAATCATTAAAAAAGGTTTTAAACGACCTTTGGGAACATATGCTTGAAGAAAATGTTTATATTCGTATTCAAAAGGGTCTTAAAGTCACTAAACTTCCTCCTGTCTCATATAAAGACATTAAAAAAGAGGTTGATTTTGCTCAATCCATTCTTGATCGTCTTCACAAAGTCCCGCTATCAGAACTCGAATATGATGGCCAATTATCTCATAAAATCGTGGAGTGGGAGATGGAGCAGCAGATAGAGTTATTTGAGTTCTTCTGGCTTCAATTCCCCATTTGTCCTTATTCATCACCGCTTGACATGGCTCGTAGGGCTTATATTACTTATAGTTTCACACAAGAAAGTGATTTAACAGATTATTTGAAACTCCTAAAGAAATTACTTCCTTTTATCAATGATATTCAAACAAGAATAGTAGAACAACAAAAAAGAAAGATATTATTACCCAAAGACGAAATTGACCTGATAACCAATGAATTCCTTCCAAGATTAATCCAAAAACCTGCAGAAAGCATGTTCTTTGTTGAACGTTCTCGGTTAGAGAAACTAGTTCCTGATCAAATTGATGAATTTCATCAAAAGATTAATAGGTTGATCATAGATGAAATTAACCCAGCCTTTGAGAACTTAAGAATGCTGCTTTCAGGGGAATATAGAAAACTTGCTCCAGATGCAGTAGGATTGTATCAATATCCTGCTGGTAAAGATTACTATCGCTTTTTGGTTAATTTTAATACAAACCTCTCTATTTCACCTGAAGAGGTTCACGAAATAGGGTTAAGGGAAGTAGAGCTTGCAAATGCACAAATAAAAGAAATTCAGGAGAAATTAAACTTTCAAGGAACTTTGACAGAATTCTTTGAAGCTACAAAAGAAGATCCTCAATTTTATGCGAAGACTCCTGAAGAGATCGGAGAACGCTTTATACGTTTTATAGACGAAATTGAGCCTACTGTAAATTCCTTTTTTAAGAAAATACCAAAAGCCCCTTATGGAACACAAAGACTTGATCCACGACTTGAAGCCTCAATGAGTTATGGTTACTATGAACCACCGAATCCATCGGAACCAAAAGGAATCTACTATTATAATGGTTCCAACCTCGATCAGCAATTTCTCATAAATTTAGCTGGACTGATTTATCATGAGCTAATCCCGGGTCATCATTTCCAAATTGTGTTACAATTGGAGGCTGAACATCTCCCTGAAGTACAACGGTGGTTATGGACTACTGCCTATATTGAGGGTTGGGCTGATTATGCCTCAATTCTTACACAAGACATGGGTATGTATAAGGATCCATATGACCTCTATGGAAGATTACTAATGAATAAATTTGTTGCTGTTAGACTTGTTGTGGATACTGGAATGAATTATTTGGGTTGGTCTCGAGCCAAAGCTATTGATTACATAAATCAGAACCAATTTTTAGCTACTGAAGCACAGATAAAATCGGAGTCCCTTCGTTATTCAGTAGATATGCCTGGACAAGCATTAGCTTATAGGATGGGCAGTTTAAAATTCTTTGAATTACGAGAAAAAACAAGAAATGCTCTTGGAGATAAATTTGACATTCGTGAACTTCATGAAGCTATGATAGGATATGGATCTATGCCATTAAGTGTTTTGGAGTGGCATATTGATAATTTTATTGAAAAGGAATTAACTAATAAGTGATTCACATAATAAAAAAATCTTCAAGAAAAGCCTTACTTTATTTGTGTTTGAACATTTCTTGAGCTCTCTTCACTGATATAAGGTGTGAAATTACCTTTTGAATATCTCTCAAGAAGGCTATCACAATCTAATCCATTTTATGAAAAGTAGAGGTCTTGATTTAACAGGATATAAACAACCTCATATACTACGTAGATTAGTACCGTTATGTCGTCGCTTAAAAGTTGAAAAATTGAGAGACCTCGAATTTAAAATACGGAAAGACCCTTACCTAATCGATGATGTCGCTCAAGCATTCTCAATCAATGTTACCCGCTTTTTTCGAAATCAAGACTCTTGGGACGCTTTACGACGGGCAATAATGAAGAGTCATATCGCTCACAAACTCAATTCTGGACACCGAATTCGGATTTGGAGTGCAGGTTGTGCCAATGGCTGTGAACCATACAGTTTAACTATTTTATTTACCAAAATGTTCGAATTTGATATTGTACGAAGAAAAGTTGAGATTTTAGCTACCGATCGGAATCCAAAAATCTTGAAAAAAGCTCAAAAGGGGATATATCTTCCAATACATCTACAGGAAATGGATCTTCCCTCTCTTACACGCTATTTTTCCAAGAAAAACGGAGAAAAACCAGCATACGTTTTAGATGAAAAATATAGACAGTTAGTTACGTTCCAGAGTCACGATTTATTATCTGATCCATACCCGGAGAAAATTGACCTGATCCTTTGTCGTAATGTACTTATCTATTTCACCCGAGATGCACAGGACATAATCTTTAGTGAAGCCTATAACTGTCTGGTCAAAGACGGTATATTTATGATTGGCAGAACTGAGAATCTACCTTTTACAAAAAGCGAAAAATTCTCGTTTAAAACTATTAGTGATCCTCACCGGCTCTATCAAAAACCCTAGTATGTTTAATCGTTATTTTTCTTCTTTAAAAACCTTTTTCAGGAAGGTGGGTCATATTCTTCGCTTTTTTGAATTAAATCCGCCCATTTATTTTCTAGAGGATCCTTTTTTCTTTTTGTCTTTTTCTTATCCTTTTTCATACCCAAAATATCTAACACCCACTCCCTTTCTTCCTCAATTTTCCTTTTTTTTCGCTCATCCCGTCTTTCTGCACTTGTTTTCCAAGTTTGTAGCGCCTCTTGCTGAACACCACAGGTTGTACAGACATAAATGGTTTCATCTGGATTCCAAGCTAAAAAACCCTTTCCACATACTTTGCATGGTATCGATTTCTGACGGAGAGATATGGTTTTCTTCCCCTAGGGACTACAGACTGATTTTTTCATAATAGACGTCACTAATTGTTTTAAGTTCCATTAACTCTGCTTTTAATTGTTCAAAGTCCTTAGAAAGAGTCTCAGGATCTGCATATAGTTCATAGATGCAACGTTCTTTTTGAATACATAACCCAGTGCTATAGAGTGAAGTAATTCCATATTGAGAAAACAACCCACCTATCTCTTGAATTGTTCCAGGATTGATTTCATCGAGCTCAGCAGTAATCTTTAGAACATAATCTGTCTTAACAGGGATCACACGAACTAATTGAGTGCTACTAGTAGCTATTATTAATCCATACGGTTGGTCTTGATCCCAAATAATGGCATCGATGAATTCCGCTGGAAGTTTTAGTGGCACTTCTTTAGTGAAAGCCACAATTTTAGCCATTGTCACAATTTCAGATGGAATACATTCAGACATATTACCAAACTAATTTCCTATTAGGAAAATAAATACTTCTTGCTTTCGGATATTCTTTCAATTAGGTTTGTCTAGGGCAAGTACTTCTTTCAGTTGAGTCTTCAATTGCGAAATGGTTGCTAGAACAGGTGAATCTTTATTTGAATCTATAAGTGGTGTGCCTTCCATATCTGCTTTCGCAATTTCCATAGAATAAGGAATAACTCCAAGAAACTTGGCACCAATCTTTTCTACTAAATCAAATAATGGTTTTTCATTAGAATCAGGCCATTTATTGAAGATGACCCATATCCGTTCCGAAGGGAGCCCCATCTCATGGGCTAGATCGGCAATTCTCGATAATGTTGCTTTAGACTGTCTAGATGGTTCAGTAACGACAATTAAATGTTGTACTCGTTTTAACGTGCCTCTCCCAAAGTTTTCTAAACCTGCTTCCATGTCAAATATTACCAATTCACTTTGTGAGTATACAAGATGACGAAAGAGGGCTTTAATCAGTGCGTGAGCTCCACACATGCAACCTTGTTCTGTTTTTATATCCCCTGCAACCAATAGTCTAACATTATCAGGTGCTTTAACGGAAAAGGAGTCTAATAAATCGGAAACTTGTGGGTTAAGTCGAAAAGTGCCTGGAGCGCCGGGTATTGCGGTTCTTTCATGAACCAAATCTGCTTGATCAGCAATGGGTGTAATTGTATCAAGAATATCTTGAGATACGCCCAATGACATACCTAGCGTTGGATTAGAGTCTACGTCTATCGCAATGACTTTATAACCCTCTCTAGCAAATAAACGCGCAATGTTTGCGGATACAAATGTTTTTCCAACCCCACCTTTACCAACAACAGCTATACTAGTCATTTTTATCTCACTTAAATGTCCCAATTCCTTTTTCACTAGCATACCATAATCTTTTACTTTAACAGTCTTCTGCACAGTACCTGAGATTTAGCAATGGATGAAACAATCTTACAGAAAATTGTCTGCGCAACAAACATTAAAGAAGGAAAAGAAGGAGTACGGGCAATTCTATTAACTATTTTTCGAGAAGGTCGAATAAGCACAAAAAACCTCTCTAAAAAAACTAATTTGCCGATCCCTTTAGTTACTGCAGTGAGAAAAGAATTAGAAAAAGAAGGTCTACTTATCCGTAAGGGGGGAGCCATATTAACTGAGAAAGGACTGAAATATCTTCACAAAGACTTAAACGTTCAAGAAAGCCGTCTCTCAGCTCGTTGTGGTGCCTGTGAACAATCAGGAATTGAAATTTTACCTCAATATCGGTCAATTTTAGAGAAACTCGAGACTATTGAAGAAAAAGAACCACCAATTCAACCTGAACTCGATCAATCAAGATGCATAAATACTACAAAATTAAGACGGGCTCTTCTCTTAGATGCATACAACGATATTGAAGGTCGTAATATCGCATTTTTAGGTGATGGAGATCTAATTTCTATAACAGTCGCCCTAGTGGGTCATCCTCGCCAACTTGTAGTCTTTGATATTGATAAGAGAATTCTTAACTATATTTCTGAGATTTCTAAAGAGGAAAATCTGAAAATATCCACTTTATACCATGATTTACGTCAACCAATTCCATCTAATTATCTTGATCAATTTGACGTATTTATTACCGATCCACCTTATACCTGCAATGGATTTGAATTATTTCTTTCTAGAGGGGTAGAACTTCTTCGTAAAGGGAGTGGGAAACACGGCTATATCTCATTTTCTCATAAACCACCTAGTGAAAAGCTTACCTGTCAACAAATTGTAACCAACATGAATTTAATCCTCAAGGAAATCATTCCTAATTTTAATCAGTATCGCGGGGCTGAAATCCTTGGACAAATAGGTCAAATGCTAGTCGTAGAGACAACCAACATTAGTCAACATACAATATCGGGTGAATTTACAAGCTTCCTCTATTCAGGCGAAGAACGACTAACAAAACGGCTATATCGCTGTGCAGGTTGTGGTACGGAATATAAAGTCGGACAAGGAGAGAAATTTTCAACGATTGAAGAACTCAAAGCTAATTCCTGCTCTAATTGTAGTAAAAACGTATTTCAACGAATTAAAAGATTGACCGATTGAGTCCTGGCTATTGATGAAACTTGAAGAAAACTAACGGTTAAGAAATTCAAAAAAACCCAAGTTTTTATTATCCTCAACTTATTTACAAAACGCTTTTTAAGAGAGCATCAACTTGTATCGGTAGAGGGGGATCTTGAAATATGGAAGAATTGGCTAAATACTCTTATGAAATCACCGAAAAGCTTGCTCAATATCCTAGGTTAATCGGAAGTGAAGGTGAGATAAAAGGTCGAGAGATCTTAGTAGAAGAGTTCAAAAAGCTTGGTTATGAACCAGTGCGTGAAGAATTCAATGCTTCCCTTTTTATTATGAATGTATTTATGAAAAGAGTAATGTGGTTTGTATTTCTTGTGCATTTAATTGCTGGAACGTTGTATTTATTTGATTTTTATCTTCCAGCTGTAGTGATTGCAGTGATGGTTTTGCTTATACTCATCCTCGGATCGAAACGCCTCTTCACTGTATCGTCTACCCGTAAGATTGGAGAAAAAGATGCAATTAAAACTGAAAATATTTATGCTAAACTTAAATCTAAGAATTCAAAAGGAACATGTTTTATCACTGCTCATCACGACTCAAAGAGCCAAACATATCCTTTAAAGGTCAGAATACGATTAAATCAAATTTTATTATTCGGTGGACTCGGTTTTAACCTTTCAATTACAGTTGGTGGTATAATTGCGGAATTTAATACTCCTTCACCTTTGTTTTATTGGTTTGTGATTATCACATTAGTTTCAGTACTTCTCATAAGCATTCTTTTATCATTCAACATGACTGAAAATAAGAGTGTAGGGGCCACGGATAATGCTGCAGGATGTGGAGCAGTACTTGCATTGGCAAAAAAATTCATAGAGTCTCCTCCAGAGAAATTAGACCTAAATTTTGTCGTATTTTCTGCTGAAGAAGTTGGATTAATGGGTGCAGCAGCTTTTGTAGAAAAGTACGAATCAGAATGGGATAAAAAGACTACTTTTTGTCTTAACTACGATGTACTTGGCTTTGACACTCCATTAATGCTTCTTGATTCCTATGGTATTCGTAAAACATCTCCTGCTAAAACTCTAAACAAATTATTGATGCAGATAGCGCAGAAGAATTCAATTAAGATGAAGAAACTTTGGTTGCCCATTGGAGCTGCGGAAGATGGAATGGTTTTTACACAAAGAGGTTATGAAGCGGCATGGTTGGGAGCCCTTGAGAGTAAGGTGCATACTTCAAAGGATACGATGGACATCATTAAACAGGAGAGGTTCATAGATTATCTAATTCTGGGAAACGAACTAATCCTTGAATTGGACAAATATCTTGCCTAATCATCCATAAATTTAGCTAAAGAATCTTTGCCAAATTCTTGTGTAGCCTATATATGTCGTAATAATTCCAATAAGTACTAAAAATCGAGAAACAAAGAGTACAAGTAATTCAGATGCAAGAATACCGTCAACAAATGCTCCCAAACTAAATATAACCATTCCTGAACCAATAATACGCGCTCTGATTCGGTTTTCTCCCTTATCAGCTGTAAAACTGGTATAGAGAAACATAGGTCCAATAAAGAGAAGAAGAATCGCTATATAGAATGCAACGAGTATCTGGACTATTCCTTCATAGCTCATATCAGGAAGACCCCCATGTTCGCCAACTTCTGCGAAATTCTCAAATTTTATAGTATCACCTTCAACTGTTTTATCAGCGAAGGGGAACAATAAATACATCTGAACTAAGTAGACAATGCTAACAATTAACATTACACCTAGGGCATGGAATCGATATTTTGGCATAATAAGAAGAAATCCCAAAAACACCCAAATTGTCCCAGCTAATGCAGGCGCCCAGCTCATTAACAGAATATATTCTCTTGCTGACACTGGGTTATCAAGAAGGGTTGTAATAAAAGCAACAGTCACTCCAAACCAAGAACCTCCCATCCCAAAAATAGCAACACCTGTTATTAAAACCCGTTTTTTGCCTGATATAGTGTATTTTCGGATAAAATCTAAACAGCAAATGAGACCAATGAGGAACACAGCCATTCCTGAAAGCCCATTTATGATTCCAAATGTTTCTAATGTCATTTTTTTCCCGTCGGTTTCTTTCTCTCCGAAATCTCCTACAGATTATCTTAGATAAAGTTTTCTAAGGTGGGACTCGATTTTATAAAAGCTCAGAATTCAGTAAGTGTATATTTAATTGATTTTTATGCTCAATGATAATCCATGGAGTGCAACTGAGGTTATAAAAATACCCATGACGAGACTAAAAGTTGGGGAGAGGGTATTCTTCTTTACAGTTGCTGAATAACGGACAAGAAAAAGTCCAAAAGATCCAAAAAGAGAATAGGTGGCTGTTAGTAGGAATCTAATTAGAAATTGATTAGTGATCTCGGAATAGATGACAATAGACTGATCAGTATATCCAAATGATAAATTATAAGCTGCACTCCCTAATAGTATTATAGATCCAAGAAGCGCCAACCTTATTAGAAAATGATGTAGTAAACTAGTTAGATGGAAATATCTGACTGAAAGAAAACATTTTACAGATTTAAAACCTCTTTTTGCCCATAATAGCTGAGGGGTGGGTCTCTGTAGATATTTAAACAATTGGTTCATTGATAACATGATAATGATGCCTCTTAAGGTATGTATTTTGCAACAAAAAAGATCTTCTGTATAGAAAAGGGTGAAAAAAGTGTATTATAATTAGATACGACGTAATTTTGGCATTAATAAAGATATTGGAAAGTGATTGTACCATTAAAAAGAGATTAGAAAGTGATGGTACAAACATTATCTTATGAGAGTAAAAACTTAAATTGTAGACAAAAATTTTCCACATCCCTCATTTCTCTTCATTTTTCCTATGAATCTATTATAGACTATCAGTTTGGTAAAATTTAAACTCATAATCTTAAGATAAAGACTATTAATTTGACTACTTTAATTATATTTGATTGGATTTGGTGGTATTGTCTCCTTTGGATAAAGAGAAGCTGGATGGCTTGCTAGATGAAATAAAAAATCTTAAAGGAAAATCTCTAAAATCACCAAGGCGATTTATTTATTCCACCCCTGTCAAAATTGATAAAGAAACTTCTGCTACTAAGAAGGATTTCCTTCTATCCACCGAGAAAAAGGCTTATTTTCTGTTTAACCATTATTTTAGAGTAGTTATGTCATCTATTGGTGATATAGCAACTGCATTACAAATATGGGTGCGGGGAGTATTACCGTTATTACTCACAAAACATGGTCTTGACCTAGAAGAATGGGAGCGCATAGTTGGAATAGGGGACAATGATTCCCAGCTTCAAGAAGAACTGGATGATGATTGGAAAGCATTTCTAAAAAATACAATTGAAAAGGGACAAGTAGACACCGAAATATTGACCCTAATTGATGAGGGTAAGATACGAGTTAAAAAAATGCGAGAAGGGTAACCTCAGTAGGCACAAGATTATAGAAGATCCATTCACAAGAAATTTCCTTATTCCTTTTCCAACCTCATACTTTTGTACCGCATTTCATGCAGAACCTCGCGCCACCAGTAAGCTTATGTCCACAATCAGTACAAAAACGTACTGTTGGAATTGAACTATCAACCACAGATTCTGGTTTGGAGCGATCTAACTCTATATCAGGTTTGCTTTGTATCTCATCTGGTTGCCATTCACGCTTTTTTAGTAAAAGAGTTCCCCTTGGAAGAGTTGTCTTTGGAGAACTCGACAGTCGATCTCTATAATTATTCACATTTCGCTCGTGGTGCCAGATAAGGTAAAGATAAGACATTATGAATACCCCACCCGTCATAAAAAGTGGCATTATTAGTAAAAATACTATCGCAGTCCCAACTGTCACTGTAAAATCGTCATATCCCTGAAAACTTTCTGGGTTAATCGCCTCTTCGAATATTAAATATAATCTACCTAATTCCAAAAGCGTCCCGATTCCAACTAAAGGAGCGATTCGTGAAGTAATAATGTCCCCTAAATTATTAACAGTAGTTATCTCCTTGGTCAAGTCATTTCTTTGACAACAGATGATTTCAGCGTCTTTAACGGACCATATGAATGATAGATAGAACAAAACAACAGTAAATGGCACGAAAAAGGTTGAAACAAAAATTACACTGAAGACAGGATTCGTATCTTCAGCGGTTAATTTTGAGGCTATAGCATCTGGAGAGTTAATATAATTAAAAACTAAACTAGCAAAGATAGCAGCCAAACCATACGGGAAAATAATAATGTCCCAAAAACGCTCTTTACAAAAAGCAAGGAAGCCAGGAATTTTTACTTTTCCCTTATTTGGTATCTCTACCGTTTTAGATAGCATATGTGCTCTATAGATTTGTGAATCTGCTTCAATAAACCAATCTCCGTTGATGCCTGGGAATATCTGATTCAAAATCCAGTTGCCTTTAAATCTATGCAGAAATGTGATTATTCCTACAGTTATTTTGACAAACAATCCTGGTTTTTCCGATCTTCCTCCCTTAATTCTCCAAATTACATTTTTTATTATGAAGTATGCGGTAACTAACCAAACAGAGACAATTGTGAACAGTACTAGCCCTAGTAAAAAGCCAATTACGATTACAAACAGTGCGGTTATTTGTAAATCTGAATCTCTCCCACGAATAATCCTGAATTTTTCTCCATAAAGAATTTCCGACATTATCCCCATAAACTCCTAATGATTCTGCGGTTTATTTGTGTGTGTGTGCCATAAATTAATATTTTCTTTTTAAAGTAGACTCTATTATAACCGTCCTCTTTCTTTCTTTTAACACAGGTAATTCGCCCCACAGCTAAAGTAGTGGGTTTTCTTGCTAAATACATTGCAAAACTAAAGGTACTCCAACGCGTAATCCAACTGCTAAACTAATTTCTCTTTCTACTCAGTATGTTCATGTTGATGATGAAGATCAGGCCAATGATGGTGTATGTGCGTGATAGGTAGGTGTTCATGCCTTTGTGCCCCAACATCTGTAAGGTCATGGGTAGGATGATCATGTAAGTGATGAGGATCTGAATGATCATGTGGATGGGTGTGAAAAAGACTCTTGTGGCTGTGTTCGTGCTCATGTAAATCTCGAAACAATAAAGAAAGAGAAAAAATTAAGAGTATCGCAGCAATGATCTGGTTAAGAGCTAAAACTTCTTCTAATAGCAAGATAGAAAATCCTAAGCCCCAAAAAGGGGATGAAGCAAAGATCATTTGGGATCGTGTCGCTCCTAATTGTTGAGCAGCAGTAATATAGAAAACTATACTGATTCCATACGAAAAAGCGCCAATAAGAACAGCAACAAGTAAGAAAAATAGCTGTGGGATATGGGGGAGTAGAATCACTCCGATAATTGTATTCACTATTCCAGCGGTTAATCCTTTTATGAAGGTGCTTTGAATTGGGCTAATGGCGTCTATTTTCGCAGTAAAACAATTATCTAATCCCCAACAGAGACAAGCTCCCATAACAAGAATTGCTCCAAGAAATCCTTCAAATTCTCCCTCAAAGCTCAGAATAACTCCGCTGATAAATACTCCAACGTTTGCAATCCAACCAAGTTTCGATAAATGCTCTTTGAAGAAGATTACCCCAATCACTGCTGTTGAAACAGTCTCAAGATTTAATAACAGGGATACACTTCCAGCTAGCGTTAGGGATAATCCAGATAATAATAAAATAGGACCTAAAACTCCTCCAAAAACAACTGCTCCTACTAAATAGAGTAGATTATTTCGAGAAGAACTATCTAATAAAAATTGGAGTGATCGGGATTCTTTCAAAAAAACAGGAGTAAGTATCATTGCAGCTCCCAAATATAAATGACCTGCTAGTTGAATCGCTGGTATTTCATCCAATAAATATTTATTTACAGGTGTAGAAATCCCGAAAAGGAAAGCAGCAATTAATGCGATAAACAGTGGCGATATTGTTGCTCTATTATTGATAGCTGAAGACAAATTTGGAAACACTCTTTTATCTGCTTTGATTCCACTTTTTCACCATACAAATCCCAGAATCAGCACACACAGTGGTAAATTCCACAGATTGTTTAACCTTAGGATCCGCTTCTTCTCTTGGAATGACAACGTAACCAAACTTTGGGAAGTAATGTTCCGCTGTTTCTGTTAATAAATAGATTTCTTTTAACCCATTTTTCATAGAGAAATCGTGAATTGTTTCAACCAGTTTACGACCTAATCCTTGACCTTGAAAAGAAGGGTGGATTGCAACAGAACGCATTAGTCCTACATTTTCATAAATCTCAAGTCCAATACAGCCTACTAGCCGATCACTGTTCCTTGCAATGAAATAACTCTGAAAATGTTCAATAACACCTTCTGTAGGGAGATTCACTTCTTTTAGTAATGCAAAGACTTCCTGTAAATCTTGATCAACTGCTTTAGTTATTTTTACCATAGTCTCATCCTCTTTTTAGACTCTGAAAATATGTTTCGTATCTAATATCTTTAGAAGCGTAGATAAGGTAGTTAAGTTAGCTAATTTGTTATGAAATGGAAGCTCTTTAATTGCAAGCTATTGTATTTGATGGCCAGAATATTGCCTTAAAAGAAAGATTTAACCCTTATCCAGATGAAAACCAAGCTCTAATTCGTGTACGGGCGGTTGGTATCTGTGGCACTGATCTTGCAATTATAAAAGGCTCCTTGCCCGTTCCCTTTCCACTCGTCCTTGGTCATGAATTTGCAGGGGAAATCATTGCTGTTAAATCCAACGCGGACGCCACTTGGATTGGAAAAAGGGTTACTTCGGAAATAAATACGAATACTTGTGGTAAATGTTTCTTTTGTAAACGGAATATTCCTACTCAATGTCCTGAGCGAAAAGCATTAGGAATACATACAAATGGGGCTATGGCGGACTATGTCGTGATTGATATCAATCTTCTGCACGAGATTCCCGACTCTATTTCGTTTAAAGAGGCTACTTTTATCGAGCCGTTAGCAGCAGCTTATCAAACATTTGAAATAATGCCTTTAGATAACGATGATCAAGTTGTCGCAATTTTCGGTATGGGAAAGATGGGTCTTCTATTTCTTCAGGTTGCTAAGGCAAAAGGTTTGGAAATAATTGCAATAGATGGTTCAGAGAAGAAATTAACTCTCGCACGACAATTAGGCGCATCACATCTAATAAATCGTCATAAGAGTGGAAGAGTTTCTCAAACAATATTAGATTTATATGGCGGTGCTGACATCGTAGTAGATACAACTGGAAATCCTACGGCATTAAATGAAATCATTCCTTCATGCCGAAGTAGGGGAAAAATCCATATAAAGAGCACCCATGGTGTCCCTACTCCTATTAATCTGACAGACATGGTACAACGAGAGATAGCATTGTGGACCAGCCGTTGTGGCCCATTTGAAAAAGCTATCGAGGGGCTTAAATCACAACAAATCACGGTAACCGACTTAATTACACAAACTGTTCCAATAGAAAAGGCAATAGAAGCATTTAACTCGTTTGGAACAATCAAGGATCATATTCGTACAATTTTGACTATACCGAAAAAAAGCTAGGAATGTGATTGTATGTGGGAAAATACTGCTCTTATAGTTGTTGATGTCCAGTATGGTTTATTCATCCGAGAAACACCGATTTACAAAGCAGATGAATTAATAAGGAATATTAACCACTTAATTGAGAATGCACAGTCTGTGAATTTACCAATTGTATTTATCCAACATTGTAGCCCACGATTAATGGAAGGGTCGAAAGAGTGGGCATTCCATCCTCAACTCAAGGTTATTGATCAAGCTACATTCATACTAAAAAAGAAACCTAATAGTTTCGAGGGAACGAATTTAAAACAAGAGTTAGAGGAGAGGGGCATCAAGAAATTAGTTATTGTGGGGATCTGGACACATAATTGTGTTCAAGCGACCTGCAAGGGAGCAAAAGCACTGGGCTATGAAGTCATTCTCGTACGTGATGGTCATAGCCGAGATGGAGAAGAAAAAATAGCGAAAAAGTCGATAGCGTCATGGAATGAAAGATTAAGCAAAAGTAATGTAGTGTTGAAAGATACGGCTGAAATTGACTTCAAAGACGACTTACTTAGTTAATAGACTTTGATTATTTGAGATTCCAGTAAATTTCTGATAAAAAGCCATGAAAATTAATTTGAGTTGTTATTGAATTATGATTACAAAAATTCAACATAAAAAACTCTTAAATTTTTTATTCATGTTTAATGGGATAAAATATCTTAGAAATATACTCGTAAGTATCCCATATTTAAGATCTAGTTGTGGCTATATTGATAACCTTGAAAATCCTGAAGTTATTGCATTTACTGAAGCTGCTGACAGTTGGTTGTGGTTTTTAGCAGGTAATTACCAATCTCCTAAAGTAACTGAAATCTTAGAAATAATTCCCGAAGATAAGGCTATTATCGTGCCTAGTCAATCTGAAGAGGAATGGTTACAGGTACTAAGTCGTCAATGGAGATTTTTGGCTACTATTCGACGTTGGGTCCTATCATCAAATACCTTAAATCTTGAGACTATTCAGAAACTCATTGATAACTTACCCAAAGGCTTCACTTTAGAAAATATAGATCTAGAGGTCGCGAAAACCGTTAGTAAAACTTGGTGGCGAAAAAGATATTTTGATTACTTTAGAGAGACTAATCCAGTGGGATTCTGCATTAAAGAGGGTAAAAAAGTAATAAGTTTGGCAACTGGTCATACACTTTCTGTATCAGCAAATAATAGCTTTGAGGTTGGTATCGAGACCTTGCCTGAGTATCGAAGAAAAGGATTAGCGTCAGTAGTAGGCGCTAAACTCATTGAACATGGTTTACTTAATAATATCGAACCCCATTGGGATGCAGCGAATCAGGCGTCGGTAAAACTCGCTTTAAAACTTGGGTACTCGAATCCAGAACCTTATAACTGTTATACATGGATGGCTATGCAAAAAATTAAAGAAATTTTTGATAAAGGATACCAGCAAGGAAAAGATGCGGAACAGAACTTTAAAGAGCAATGCAATAAGCTGTTATCAGAAAAAAAACGTGAAGAAGTAAAAATTTATCTGGAGCAATCTTATAGTGATGTTAAAGCTATGTTTGAGAGACTACTCTCCTTTATCGAAGGCATCATTTATACCAATATTAAAGACTCTGAAAAGCAGTATCTTTGTAATTCTGCCAAGGTAATTCGTAGTGAAATCAATAAACTTACGGAATTTAAAAATAATGTTCTAAATGAATTGAAATAAAAAAACCTGTTTGAACTCACTTGTCTACATTTTAATTTTCTCTTTCTCTCTTTCTACTCTTTAGTTTCATGAAATTATCCAAAATAAGAAAGTAATAAAATAAACTCTGCCTCCTTTTTCTTAATTTTTTTCTCTTTCTTTTTCAATTCTGGAGCTGCTCGACCTACTTAGATTGTTGAGAATAAAACTCCCTTAACGAATTATAGTGGCTTTGGTTAATAAAAATTAAGACAGTGGCGACTAATACAAGAAGTGCTGACAATCCTAAGACATATGATCCCATTTCATAATTTAATGACAAAGTTTCTCCAAATTCCTGTTTAATGCTTTCAATTTGTAGCAAAATTGCAACACCTGCTGATAAAAGAGCAACTAGACTTACAATCAGACATATTCTTGGATTCATCTGGAGTTTAAACCATAAATTGACTCCACCCGTAATTGCAAGGATACTAGAGAGTATAAGAGGTCCGAAAACTATTATACCAATGTCAAAAGCAGTATATTGAATCGATTCGCTAATGGTAGTAGATCGTTTAAGGTAAGGTAAGAATAGACTAAAATTTATTCCTATTCCTCCAATTATCGCTATGACACTGGGAGGTTGGAGGTAATATCTTGCTAAGTAAATATCCTCATTAGGAACTTTGTTGGCAGTCATTTATCTCTTTTCCTTTTATACTCTTATCTGAGTTTTCCTACGGGAGCAAGATACATCACAAATTCATCTTTTCCATCGACGCCTAAGAATTTATCTATCTTTTTTTGATTATACGCTGCAATTGCACATGTCCCAGCTTTGATTGCTTCACAAGCAAGGTAGAGATTTTGACAGAGATGACCGGCGTCTATTGCAATACCTTTATGAGCAGCGATACTGTACCGCCACTCTGTTCTGGAGGGAATTGTGGTCCAGATAAAAACCACAGCACCTAAGCCAACGAATTTTTGGTCGTAACACATTTCTGCGATCTTTTCGGGTAAATCTGAATCTATCTTTGACAAAAAGCATAGTTTGTGTTCTATTGCTAGATAACGATAAATTCCGGGTTGTAACCCATTTACTCGATTTATCACAAGATAGGTCTCAAAGGGATGACGTGAACCACCTGACGGTACAGTCCTTTTTGTCGTTTTAGCCCCATGACGGTGGTCAATATGGACTTTGTGAATCCCTTGTGTTGCCCACAATAAGAAAGACAATTCTTCTACTGATAAAGGGTCTTTTAAAAACCCCCTGTGGCTTTTTCGACGTTTAATTGCCTCAATTAATGCGATTCCTCCAACTGTGAACCTTTCTGGAGGAATTAAATCGATTAATACAGCTCCTTCAGGTGGTGCTTTTTGAAGTGGAGGTGGTGGGACTTTTTTTTGTTGATCAGTTTCTAGGTCTGGAGTTTTCTCCCAATCGTGCTCTTTGAGAAATCTGCGATATTTCTCCATAATAAGTCTCCTCATTTGTTAATGCTAATCAATTTTACTAACATGTTTGGGGTTTTTAAGCGAATTTTGAGTTGAAGAATCTACCATCTTTTAAATTCCTACACTTTACTAAGTTGATGACTAACAAATTATGTAGAGTTATACTGATTTGATAGGATTTGTTTGTACTATCAACGGTAACGACTGTGGATTGAGGGCGGATTTTTTTCGATAAAACCTGAAGTCTTTTATCAAAGGATGTTTCATAACTTCAATTATCTTTTAGAGATGATTTCACCAAATAGAAACCAGAAGCTCCCTGTAGGACTTAAATTAAAGGTGTTTACATGCCTACACTAAATAAAATCCTCATGACTCATTCATTTAAGGGTGGTACAGGAAAGACCGCTATTGCCACTAATTTTGCTTATTATTTAAGCCAGAAAGGTTATAAAATCCTTTTATTAGATGGTGATTTAACTGCTCCTTCATTTACAAAAATTATTCCACCTCCAGTCTCGAATCCAAAGACATGGCCAATGTATTTGGAGGAAAAATATGAACTGGATCAGGTGATTTATAATACTCCTTTTGAAAATATAGATATAATATATGCTCCTAATCCTGAAATTGGTCAGAATTTTCTATCTGAAACTCAAAATTGGTGGATAAAAGCCTTAAAACAACAGATGCTTGCTCGTAAATTGTGGTTTAATGAATTTGGTTATGACTTTGTGGTGTTAGACAACCAAAATGGTTTATCCATGAATGCTGCCAATAACTATACGATTAGTGACATCGGTTTCCTAATTTTAAGACCGGTTACCTACGGGATTTCTGGCAGTGCGAATATAATTAGGGAAATGTCGGCTACACTTCGTCCTCAATGGAAACGTATGGATTTTTTGCTATGGAATCAGGTCCCACGCCATCCTGACCTGAATTTCATTGTTGATGAATTGATTGCGAATTGGACAAGTTATTTCGCGGAAAAAGGAATTGAAACAATTGCACAAATTGATTATATGCCCGAATTTTCTATTTCTATGCTTCAACATCAAGAAAATCACTTATTGGGGGTCTATGATCCAATTCAAGAGAAAATAGCTTCAATATGCCAAACGTTAGGGCTTGGTGAATAGCTTGGTTACACAAGCTAATGATAATTACTCATTAGATGAAAATATCATAAAGAATATCTCTATTGTTATTCAAAATGACATTCTTGGCTCTACTTCTCCTAATCTAAAAAATAACAAAGAAATGCTAAGATTACCCTTCTTAACACGGGTTAGATTCGCAATTGGGATCGGTAAACGTGTTGAATTCGCTAAATTTCTCGGTCCTATTGAGACTTTGCAGAATCATGAAGAAATGCTTTTGCTACCTCTAAGCTTTACTTCAACTGAATCCTCTCCACAAACCCGAGAAATTACGTTTTGTATTCAATATGATTCAGAAGATCGAAATACAATTCGTGATGCTGGTCAACTCTTTCTTGAAGAAATTTTAGAAGCTATAGAGCGATTAACTCATAAAGAAGATTTTAATACTATATCTTCAATGGAGAAGGCTTCTACAGTATGTAAACTCCTTAAAAATGAATTAAACGTATTTTTTAGACTACAAAAGGAAAAAAAGCAAATTGGATCAAGCCTTTTCCATGTGGGTGCATTGAAAAACATGGAAGGTTTACGTTATGACTTAGCTTCGCTATTTCTTCAACATTCTGGGGGCTTATCAGAAGGAGCGATTTTCACAAATTTGTCTCAATATTCTCATAAAGTGATAAAGAATTCACTGATCGAATTTAGAAGAATGGGTTACTTAATCGTAGAGGAAGAAGAGAAAAAAAGGTTTTGGCAGCCAAAAAAAGAAATTGATACTATAAATGAGGCTTATTCTACTTATGATATTTCTTTTGTCGTATTTTTAGATGTGGGGCCTGATCTACTCGCAACAACGTCCCCCGCATTAAGAAAAAGATTAGTGGACTCTCCTTCTGAAGTAAATCTAAATTTTGTAATGCGTATAACATTTATAACAGGGATTGGCCAAAGTTTAGGAACTCAGAAGGTTTTTCATGGACCAGTAGGAATGCCAGAATCACAAGAAGACGTCTTAGTGTTTCCTCTTTTAGTAGAAGATCAGGATGCGACAGATGAACGTATCCAGAAAGGTGGAAGGATTGTTAATATTTGTCTGCATTATCACACAAAGCAGAAAAAGCTCGTTACAAGTAATCGTGAGGCATTACAACAACACTTTCTCTCAATGATTAATTCTATAGTACCAAACCTAACATTTAACCACCTATACCCTCATGATAAGGCTGAGAAATTCTGTTGTGAACTACAGTCAAAAATTATTCGTTTTTTTCAATTGCGGGCTGAAACGGAACAATTGGGACCAAGCCTTTATTCATTAGCGGTAATCAAAAACATGCCTGGAATTAGAAAAGAAATTGGAAGTATATTGATTCAAAATCCCGACGGAGTTCAATTCGATGAACTTCTAAATTTGTTGGATAAGAAAATCTCAAAAGAAGAGCTCGAAGAAGTTATCGAGGATTTTACTATTATGGGCTATGTCACGTGCATAGAAAAAGCCAATCAAATCATCATTTCGGCTACATAGACAATTCCTTTATTTAAAACACTTCAATAGATAAGACAATCTACTTCTCGTTTTCTTCTAATTTTAAAAGCTGTTCCTCATCCCACTGCAACTGATTCGCTTGCATTCGGGGATCAATAGGTTTTAAAAACCTTTTATGTCCTCTTGCTATGATCTCTCTTTCTCTGATCAAGCGATATCCACTACATCGTCCTATATTACGAGATGAAAATTCATCACATGCTTGACAAGTTTCTTCATCTTTATGTCTTCGAAATTTCTGTAGAATGTAGTAACCCGTACCTAAATGCAGGAAGACTGTAGCTGCACCCCACCAAGGACTGGTAAAGATAGTAAGAATAGATAAAGCAATTCCAATTCCTAAAAGAAATTTAGATATGTCTCGAAGAGGTTGCCACACCTGAAACGGCAGACCGGTGAAAATCAAAGTCGGAAGAATCAATAAATAAAGGAGAAGGGCTTTACTAATTACCTCTGTGTTCTGGTATGATTTATAGAGGAGAAAATTCATAATCACTCCTAGAAACATTCCCGAATAGAGCATTGTGCACCCCCGACAAATTTTTAACTCTCCTATGGAAAAAACATGCCCCTTATAGCGATCACATAAGGGATGATGAGTTAAGTAATAGGGTTGTAATACCCATATACGTCGGAATGCGATTATTTATCCTTCCTTTCACTTAAATAGAGAAGTAGCTCAGTTGGTGGAAGTGATTGCTCTTGCAATTGATTAAATATTTTCATGAGATCTGGATCAATTGAGTCTATTAGAAACTGAACAATTTGTTGAAAAATTTGGGCTTTTTCCCTAATTATTTCAAGTTTAAATCGCTTAGCTTTTTCTTCCGCAGCATTTAGGCTTTCTAATGCGTTTTGCCACTTTTTCTGAGAAGCATAAACACTTGCAAGTTTAAGATCAATTCTGGCTGCTTGTCTAAACTCTTTAAGGGCAATATATCCATCTTGGGTTAATTTAAATCTATTAAAACCTTTTTCAAACTCTCCTGTAGTAAATTCTAGTTCCGATATTAGTTCCTGTACACTTTTCATAGAATATGGGTCATCATAGTTTTTTAATATATTTTCCATTTTTTTCAAAGTTTGTAATCCTTTTTCAGGAGATGAGGTCTTTTGCCAAAGAGCTAAAGATTTTAGTGCATTCATTTGTGCTTCAGGGGTTTTAGCAACATTGAATGCCGCATTAAGGCATTCTTCAACTCTTTTCGAATCCTTAATTTGAATAAAAATATTACCCAACAAGAGTAGGACTTCACTTCGTTCTGGTGCCTCTATATTCGCTTCTTTGAGATATTTTTCAAATATTTGAATCGCTTCATTGAGTTTACGCTGATCAGAATAGCAAATACCCAAGTTCCGTAGAACTGTCAATCTAATTGGGGAGTGTGCCCCAATTAAATCCAATGCTCTTACGAATTCATGTATAGCAGCATCCCATTCTTCTGTAATGGAAAATATTTGTCCCTTGATGGTTGCTATCTCACCCTGAATCTGTGGAGAAAGTTGGTGTTCTTCCTTTATTTCCTTAAGTTCTGCATTGGCAGATGATAGATCACCTAATTGCAGATAGCAATTCGCTAGGTTTAATGAAGTGATCGAAAAATCTTCAGGATCATCTATTCCCTTCTTTTTCGCTTCTATAAAGTTAGATTTAGCTCGTCTGTAATCTCCCTCTAATAATGCAACATTCCCCAGATTATTTAGTACGCTTGATTGCCCTTGTAAGTGATTTAGTTGTTGAAGTAGCTTCAATGATGTTTTGAAAAACCGCTCTGCTCGTTTTAAATCGTATGTCCTTCTAGCTAGGCTTCCAAGATGATTCCAGAGGGTAGCTTGCATTAATCTTAAATTAGCTTCTTTAGCTCTTTCTAAAGCTAGAAGTGCGCCTTCTTGCGCCTCTTTAAACTGATTGGCGGTAATTTTATTCTTGCTTAAGAATAAAAGTAGTTCACATTGCCCTTGTATTGACAATGTTTGAAATTCCGCCAGACTAAGAAGCTGCTTTAGATTCAGAGTCCTAGCTTTGATATGCTGGCGAAGATTGCTTAGCTGCTCTAAATCTTCATTCATCTCTTTACTTCTCGATCCTCAACAACGACAGTTCGTGCTAGCCAATCTCCCATATGTCTTTGATAACGATCAAAGAATAGAGTTAACATACAAGAATTCATTGAATTACGAATACAGCTTTGATTGACATTACACGGTTCACCTGTAAATTGATCAATGACTCGAATATTGAACATTGATTTCCCAATAGAACGACCATCGGACATAGCGTCTTTCAAATATCCATATAAACATCCACAAGGACACCCAATAAAACATGGAAGGAAACAAATTACTGAATCAACAACATATGCTCCACAACGGCTCCCAAGACTAGCTACTGCATGATCTTCATTAGAAAGATAGGTTTTAAAAAGCGCTGTCGGTGCAGCATAAGCTGTCGGTGGAGCACCATATTGTTCAGCCGCTGGTGGACCTGCAGAAATCTCTTGTATTGCCTTTTTAAAGGGAGATCCGCAACTTGCACAGAAAACTGCATCGTCAGGTGCTGAAGCACCACATGAAGGGCAAAATTTAGCCATTAACGCCACCCAATAACGTTGTACTTAACACAAGTTATTTTCGTTAATAGTAAAATAAGGTCTTCGAATGAATTTGGAACCTTCCCACTTTTTAATTGCTTGAAGTGAATCTAATGGACTTTCTTAGCTCATTATCATTTCTAAAGTACGGTAAAACAGGAATAGAGATAGACGGCATTAGTTATGAAAGAATTGTTCAGAAATATGATACACCTGTTTTCTTATTTTCTAAAAAACGGTTTGAAGAAAACATCTCTACTCTCAAGGCAGCTTTTAAACAGTTTTTTCCTTCCTTTAAACTTGCATTTGCATTCAAGGCTAATACTGTCCTACCTATTCTGAAAATTGCTGCTCAAAACGGATTACTTGCGGAAGTCATGTCTGATTTTGAATTACAATTAGCACAATTAGCTGAGTTTAAATCTTCGAATGTCATATTTAATGGTCCTGCAAAGTCACGAAAAGAGCTAATCCTCGCTTTAGAAGAAAATGTGGGTTTTATTAACTGTGATTCATTTTCAGAAGTCAAAGAACTCGAAAAACTATGTTCCGAGAGGCATAGTAAAATACACATTAGTCTGCGTGTGCATCCTCCTCTAGATCCTCAGGTAGAGAAAGAAACTCTTGTCAAACGGGGGTCAAAACTGGGATTAGATTTAGACCGTGCTCGACGAATCTATCGGTACATCCATAAATCAAAACATCTTGTCCCCTATGGAATCCATGCGCACCTTGGCACACAAAGAACAACTCCTTTGTTACATGTGAGCTTAGCTAAAGCTTTAGCTAGGTTTGTAAAAGAATTAGAATCAGAAGGTATTAATTTAGAAGGAATCAACTTAGGCGGAGGGTTTGCAAGTAGATACGTCATAGAGACTAACAACGGTTCCCTTGAGACTTTTGCTTCCCAAATCAAAGATGTTCTTACGGATATTGCCGACGACTGTACTCTTTTTTTGGAACCTGGACGTCTCCTTATTGGTGATGCAATAGTTGGTCTCACTCGTGTGTTACGAAAAAAGAAGTCATGGGGGAAAGTATGGAATCTACTCGACATCGGTGCAAACATCCTTATTCCGCTTAGATTTTCACAATATACACTTTTACCAGTTACTCCACAAATGACTGTTCCTCCCGAAGCAGTGGGTGGTCCTTTATGTTTACCTGTGGATGTTCTTAAAGAATCCATTAACTTTAAAACCCAAGAGCAGGATGTTTTATTAATCCTGAACGTAGGTGCTTATACTTTTTCTCTCTCAGAACAATTCGGATATTTACGACCACCGCTTTGTATGGTAAAAAATGGTAATATTAGCACTTTAGTACGTCGTGAGAAATTGAGTGACTTCCTTCAACTGATTGAGGGCTAAATAAGGAAAGAGGAGATGATATATCCCCCAAAAAACTCATAGATGCTAGAAAGAAGTCTATCAGGAAAGCACAGTAGATTCAGTGAAAATGAAGCTTTTCTCACCGAATAGATACATCATAGCTGCAATAGCTATGACCGCTAGGATCCAACCTAAAATCAAAAGAGATGAAGAACGGCGAACGTCATAGGCATATCTACTACTATACCGTATTAAAAATACTCCTGTACTTCCCAATATTAACGCACTCAGCACGAGTATCCATTCTATTACATATTGTCCATGATAATCCAGAATCATCATTTGAGTGTCTTTTCGATGATAAACATGGTCTAAAGGTCGCCCATTACCATCAACCCAAGGGTAATAGAAATACTCGATCCTCAGCACCCCTCCAACAACTTCACTCCCCTCAAGTAAAACATACATACCCCCTGAAAGAACAAAGAATGTAAATATAACAGAAATTAGCCCTAAAAACCTTTGAGGTTCCACTATCAATTCTTGTGCCTTGCGAAGTAATTGTAGTATCCGATCTTCCTTGACATCATAGGTTTCCTCTATTTCGCTCATGAATTTCTCACTCAATATTAGTTGGTTTTGTTGATTTACATTGTAGGAAGGGGGTTATGGATATTTACTCTGTTTTTTTAATTCTTTAGAGATTTAAACGTTATGGATAAGGAATTCCCTTAATTCAAGTTCAAATTGTCGAGGATAAATTGAAGAATTAATGTCTTTAGTTTAGAATTCAAGTATTCATAAACTAATAACTACCTTATCTGCTTTTTTGCCGCTCAGAAATTCAATATCAATTCTTCCAATTGTAACTCTCCCGATCGCTTTCTCTGTAAGCTGTTTATTTATTAATTCTTGAGGGTTATTGTCCAATTTATAGATCATATTTGTCAGAGCCTGCCTTTTTTCTGCTGGGTCTTTAATAAAAGTGACCTTTCCTTTGAATTGAGTGGTAGCATAAAGATGGTCACATGCACCTTGTGCATAACCTTTATCGACAAGCGCCTGACCCCAAACAACATTATTAGAAGATAAAATATCGATTTTTTTGCCTTCACTAGCACAGTGAAAATAAATAACATTTTGTTCAGAGTCATAGCCATGGCTTAAGGTAACCAAGTATGGAAAATTGTCTTTACACAAAGCAATAGTGACATACTGTGCAGTTTGGAGAATTCTTTTCATTTCATTTATGTCCGTTATAGCCTTCTCTTTGCGTCTGATGTTTCTCATCATATTCATCTCATTATTAGCTAATTTCTCTTCGTATTGCAAAAGAACTTAAATAAGATTATAGAATCTACCAAAATAAACGTTTATCTCAAGTCATTTCTTTTTAAGATCATTTACTTCCCCTCATTTACAAAGAGTTTTTCATAATTAATTCAAGAACAGCTTTGTATAGTAATCCGCTTGTGCACCGTATCTAAAAATGTAACATTTAAAAGAACTATTTCATTGTTATTTCCGTAAAAGACGAACATATGTTCTTATTAGGTAAAACGATACAGGTTTATCCGTTTTTGC
>JAEOTF010000191.1 GCA_016840025.1 Candidatus Hodarchaeota archaeon | reverse complement strand
CTGGAAGCAGCTTTAGCGAATCTTCTATCTGAGAGTCACTTACAAGTCCATCATTGGTGCCGTGTATTGTTGTCACCAAGAAATTATCTTTTGACAAATCAATCCCCGAGGCTGGATAAGCCGCCCACAACACCAATCCTTTGACTTCGGAAGGGTTTTCATGAGCAAATTGAGCTGCCATTGTGCCACCGAGAGAATGACCACCGATAACCCAAGAACTAATCTGCGAATAGGACTTAATTACATCACTAGCTATGTTAACACCAAAAACAGCCAAGTTAAAAGGCATCCTCACAATCACCACAAAGTATCCTTTCGCAGCAATTCTATGCGCCATGGGAGCATACGACCGGAAATCAACCCTTCCACCAGGATAAATAACAAACCCTACACTTTTGTTGGAAATTGTGGGCTGAAAAAGGAGCCAATCTGTAGTTGACACAATCACTTCTGAATCAGATTCTAATGCATCATAGGCTTCCAGCATCGGCGCAGGCGGAGTTTCAGCCCAAACCACAAAACCAACCAAAACCATCGTAACTGCGAGGAGAATACCGATTATTATTTTGAACCTTCGCTTCAAGCTAATTACCATTAATTATTTTTATCACATTTGAGATATTAACCTTCGCATTTTATGGCTGAGGTCCCCAACTTTTTTTTAAATTAGATTGAGAAAGCAAACGATCAAGGGAGCGAGCGGACAGGACAGCAGGCGAAAACGCACGCGCATACACTTACGTACAAGTTAACACGAACAAGTACACAAGTTTGGGTTTTGGGATTTGGGGTTAAATTTACAGCTTTAAAAGCCAAAACCCACCCACTAGCAGAGAAAATAATAATAGGTTTCTTCATAACTTGTATTCAGGAGTTAACTATGACTGGTTCAACTGTTTTTTTGATATTAAGGCAGGGTGCATTTTCTCATGATTTCAGAGCTTAGATTGCACGAATATGAGATTATAAAGCCCTTCTTTATAGGGTTAGAGTTTGATCTTTTACTGGCCGCTATTCAGGAGGGAAACAGCCTTGCTCAAATATGGGTAGACAACAAACCTAATCCCCAAGCAGTTTTCCTCTGGGACAAAGCAAACAACGTCTTCTACCTGTCAGGAGATGAGGATAACCGTCAATTTAACGACGATTTAGCTGGACTTCTAGAAAGCAAAGTGATCCCCAACCTTAGCCTCAAGCACAGAATATATTTCAGAATAAGGACTACTTCCAAAGCGTGGACCAACAAATTAAGCAGCATCTTCAAGAAAGCCGACCTAAAGCAGGGCTGTTACATGTTTTTCTCTCATAAAAACCAAGTCAAGCTGAATTGGGCCAACAAGATACCGGCAGGCTTCGAGCTTAAGCTAATTGATGAAGACTTCCTATCAAATTCAAATTATGAAAACATCGAGGTCGTAAAACGGGGAATCCATCAAATGTGGACTTCCATCAAACGTTTCATGAAGCATGGTTTCGGCTTTAGCCTTATAAAGGGATGCAAAATAGTGTCATGGTGTACTTCGGAATATATGAGCAAGGATAGATGTGGCATAGGTATCGAAACCCTAAGGCAATATCAAAATAGAGGATTGGCAACAATTGTCGCATCAGCCTTTGTACGACACAGCTTACAGAGAAATATTGAGCCATATTGGGATTGCTTTGTGGAAAACCTTGCGTCAAGGCGAGTTGCAGAGAAGGTCGGGTTTATAAAAGAACAGAATTACCAAATCTACTTCGGCAGGATAAACTAAGCTACAATCGCAATCAGGTTTTAGGTTTATGTATGTGAGATTAAATTTAACTAGCACTTAGTGCTGGAATCTAAGTCTTGGTTGGAGATTATTTTATATGCATGTACTATAAATCTTCAATGGAATACAGCAGCTTAATATATCCCATCTTTGTTTATACGGTTAAAGCAAGATTTGTTTAAGAAGAACTCAGAAAGTTGCAGTCACTTCTTTTTATCTTTTTTTTCTTTAATAGAGATCTTACTTATCATTACGTTAAGTGTGGTGAAAAATTGGGAATAGCTTTGAAAGTTGGAGATATTTATAAATGTCCAGAAGATCATGATGGAAAGATAGTGTGGATTAGCGAAGAAGAACAATGTCTAGGAGTAAGATGTCCTCAGAAACACTTCGACAAAATAGTGAAAGTACCAGATCACAGTAGAGCTTCTCTTTCCATGTACCGTTATCGTACCAAAACCAAAAAAATTTTTGTAAGGAACTTCGTTTTTCTAATGAGATTCTAAGGTACACCCGCTATTTACTCTAAGTATTTTAAGGTAGGGAGAGATAAACTCCCGAAACTAATTTATCCAAATTATTCTTTCTAAGAAATTGTGCTAATTTCATAATTTCTTCTTTAACCATAGTATTAAGTGTAGATTTTCCACTGAAATTTCTTTAAGCTAGTACCCCTTGAATTGCAGAATTGAATAAAATTCAAAATTATTTATTTTTTTCATTGGTTTTAAGAAATATTCTCTTTTTTTTTGCATAAAATTTTCTATGAATGGTTTTTGGTGATATTCCCAGTGAAAATCTTCAATGGAAAATCTAATAAAAAGATGCCAATAATAATTTTTGTATGGGACAGAATATTATGGTGTGATTTTTTTGAGGCGGTATGTGGGGCTTTTTTCCGTTACGTCTTGGGGAGTAGGGATAATTCTTGGAGCTGGAATCTACGTCCTCGTTGGAGAGGCAGCGGGCATAGCCGGTAATTCTGTGTGGCTTTCATTCATACTCGGCTCGATGGTTGCAGCTTTAACGGGTTTAAGCTATGCTGAGCTTTCCTCAGTGTTTCCAAAGGATGCCGCAGAATATGTCTACGTAAAAATAGCTTGTGGCTGCCAAATCCTATCCTTCATGGTGGGTTGGCTAATAGTTTTAACCGGAATAATATCAGCATCAACGGTGGCTTTGGGCTTTGCAGGTTACATTCAAGGACTTTTCGGGTTCCCAAGAGTTTTAGCAGCATTGCTTTTAATAGCAATTTTATCATTAATCAACTTCTTAGGGATAAAAGAATCAACCAGACTAAATATTTTCTTTACGTTTGTTGAGGTAGCAGGATTAATCTTTTTTATTATAATTGGTCTAGGAAGTCTTGGAAAAGTAGATTTATTGGAAACTCCCAACGGCTTATCTGGAATTCTCTCAGCTTCAGCATTAATATTTTTTGCTTATCTAGGTTTTGAAGATATTGTTAACATAGCCGAAGAAACAGAGAAACCGAAAAAAACAATTCCAAAAGCTCTCATATTATCAATTCTCATATCAACTTTACTCTACGTCTTAGTGGCCATTGTTTCAGTTAGCATGGCGAATTCGCAAACTCTTGGAAACAGTAACGCGCCTTTAGCATATGCGGCGTCTCAAGTACTAGGTGAAAATGCTTACTCTCTAATGACGGTAATAGCGCTTTTCGCCACCAGTAACACCGTTCTAATAATGCTCGTTGTAGGCTCCAGAATGATCTATGGCATGTCAAAAGAAGATGCATTTCCAAAAATACTTTCCAAAGTAGATCAAAAAACAGGTACACCACCGCTAGCGATACTTGTTACCCTGCTCATCTCAATATTATTCATTTTCATTGGAGATCTACAGTTGGTAGCCTCATTAACAAGTTTTGGAGCATTCATCACCTTTGCATTTGTAAATCTTTCATTAATATACATACGTTTCAAAAAAGCTGATTTAAAACGCCCCTTCAAAGCCCCATTAAACATCGGCAAATTTCCATTAACTGGCTTACTAGGTCTATTAGCCTGCCTTTTCTTCGTTTTTCAATTCAACATCACCGTGATTTTATCAGGTATAATATTCCTTATCATAGGATTTGTCTTATATGCGGTTTACAGCGCAGCACGTGCGCCAACCAAAAGTTGATGCAAGCGTCTAAATTTAACCCCCAAACCCCACTGTCAAATGTTTTAAATATGCAAAGTAGTAAAAATTTACCAAGATGTGTGAATTGTTTGACTTCAGATGTTAAAAATCTGCTCAAAGGATTGAATAGGAAAGAACTTTTGGAAATAGCGGATTTAAAGAAGATTAGTATTCCCAAAAACTGGTCTAAGCAACTAATAGAGGAGCTTCTTTCTCTAAACATTACTCTTGATGACATTCAGACAAATAAAACCAAACCTGTCAAGACCAAGAAAATATCTGAAGGTACTCCGATAATAGTCATAAAGGATCTTGTTAAGAAATTTGAGGATGTTACTGCAGTTAATGATTTGAATCTTGAAATTGGTGAAGGTGAACTTTTTAGCCTTCTGGGGCCAAATGGTGCAGGTAAAACTACAACAGTGAATATTCTTACAGGGATAATTCAACCTACTAAGGGAAATGTCATTATTGCTGGTTTTGATGTGACAAAGAATTCAACTGATGTGAAAAAAATAATTGGTGTGTGTCCTCAAGAAGCTGCAGTGTTTTCATTCCTTAATGCCCGAGAAAATATTGAACTTTTTGGGAATTTACATTCATTATCCAAGAGGGAAATAGAAGAACGTACAGATAGGTTCCTAGAATTGTTAGATCTAGCAGATGCTAGTGGTAGAAAAGCTGGGGGCTACAGTGGAGGAATGCTTCGAAAATTGAATTTGATAATGGCGTTAATCAATGATCCTAAGATTGCTTTCCTTGATGAACCGACAGTTGGAATGGATGCTAGGGCTCGTCGTAAAACATGGGAATTTATTGGTTCTCTAAAGGGTGAAAAAAAGACAATTATCTTAACAACTCATTATATCGAAGAAGCGGAAGCATTGAGTGATAGAGTTGGAATCATTGATTATGGCAAATTGATTGAGGTGGGAACTCCTGAGGAACTTATGGAAAGATATGACGCAAAAAATTTGGAGCAAGTCTTTTTGAATATTACAGGCCGAAGAATCTTGGAGGGAATATAAATGAAATTGCAGGCTTTGGGTGCTCTTATCACTGTGGAATTAAAGAAGGTAATTCGACATCCAGTCAATTTATTTATGAATCTTCTTTTCCCAGCTCTCTTAACGGTCGTGTTTATGTTTACTTTTTCGGACCCAGAATTGGGAATGAGTATAAATTCTG
>JAEOTF010000190.1 GCA_016840025.1 Candidatus Hodarchaeota archaeon | reverse complement strand
TTAAACCTCAAAGTGGACAAGTTCGTGTCTTTGGGCACAATCCTTTTTATGCTACATCAGAACATCAACATGTGGGATATATTCCTGAAGGGGATGCTTTTCCTCGCTGGGTGAAAGCTGAAGAATATCTAACAATGCTTGGTCGATACAATCTCCCAAGAGAAGTGGCTAAGAGACGGGCTAGGGAAGTTCTTGAAGAAATGGAATTGACAGAAGTCGCAAAGAAACCTATGAGACAATTTAGTAAAGGCATGAAACAACGGATGAAAATTGGGCAAGCACTTCTTCACAAACCAAAACTTGTCATTGGCGATGAACCATTTAATGGTCTCGATCCGTTAATCCGTAAAGGTATGTTTAATGTTATTGAAAGTTATCAACAGGAATACAATATGACTTTTTTCCTATCTTCACATATTCTCTTTGAAGTGGAAAGATTAGCTAATCAGATTGTACTTCTCTTTCGTGGTCGTACAATAGCTCAAGGCTCACCAAAACGGATCAGAGATATGCTAGCTGAACAACCACATTCAATCCAGATTACTACCCCAGCAGTTAAGCAACTATCTACTTTACTTATTCATCATGGAGAGGATGAATTAATCTCTAACATCGAGTTTCTTAAGGATCCACGAACTAAAGAAAATCAAATCATCATTTTAACTCGAGAGCCTTTACAATTCTATCATCTCCTTACTGATCTGATTTGTGATCATGAACTCCCCGTTCGTGAACTAAAAGCTACAGATGAAGGCTTAGAAAACCTATTCAAAACACTTACTATTGGATAAGACTAAACAGGTGAGTAATAATGCAAGTTACACAAAATATCCCAACTGAATTAGAAAAAATGATTCTCTCGATTAATATTAGCTTTAAATCCTTATTTCGTGGTCGAAAATGGGTCATATTCGTTATACTATCCATGTTACCACTTTTTCTTACTCTTCTCATTGAAGATAAACTACTAGGGAATAGAGATGCAGCACATGCATTCATTGATAACTTAGTAGGAGCTCAGTTTCTCTTATTCTTTACTTTCGGCTGCCTTATCTTAGCACTCCCAATTTCATCCGATGAGATTTCTGATCATATTATCGATTTATATATAGCCCGACCAGTTCGAAGGGAAGTTTTGTGGGCTTCAAGGTGGATAGTGGTAAATGTAAGTGTAATTGTAGTTAATTTTGGCATATCTGTTATTTACTATCTTTATTTCCATTTTTGGGACGATTCTGAAGATTTTTTTGCAAGTATAATGGATGACTCTTATCTGCTTGTCGATGCATTCTTTTTTATAGTTGCTGCCACCCTCACATATGGGGGATTGTTCCTATTAGTTGGATTTATTGGTAAACGTGGATTTGCACTCGGTGTGATGTTATCAATATTTGAATTGTTCTTTTTAACTCTCCTCTTCCTTCGTGATGAACCATATATCCCACGTACAAATCTATTTGTCATAGGTGACAATCTATTTGACCCGATGTTTCCGAGAGAGTATTTACCCGATAATCCTCCTGATATTCTCTTCAGCTGGGGTTACGTTGGTTTTGTTGCTATAGCAGTATTTTTGATCGGTATGTATTACGTCTCACAAAGACAGTTCGAATGATTGCTAAATGAGGATAAGGGGCAAGTCAGCTTCTTTTTCTCTACTAGGTTGAAGAATATAACTAAATTCTTCTCTCCTTTACTGTATAGCAAATATACAGCAGGAAATGCATATGATTACAGGAAAAGACCATGTGAAAAAATTTGGTTATCGAAAATATGAGGGAAAAATAGAACCACGTTGGAAACGGATATGGAATCTTGCTCGATTTGAGCTAATTAGCACATGGCATAAGAGCACATTCGGCAAAGTCATTCTGATCATTCTGATTATTATTAATTTCTTTTCAATTACAATCGATTCGTTGATCATGACTGGAATTGATAAAGCGGAATTCAAATTTTGGGATGAAATGATCAATGCTTCATTACGAGATTTTACAGCTCGTTACTACGCACTTGGGGTTCTATTTGGAATGGCTTTAATTCGCATAGATGTTCACGATGAACAGTTTGTTCCCCTCGGTATAGTTGGTTTTGCTTTTTTTCTGGGTTTTTTGCTTATTGGGCTCATTTCTATAGCTGGGAGTGGAATCTTTGCCGATGACCGGCAAGGAAAAGTGATTGAAATCTATCTTTCAAAATTACAGAGATCAGAATATGTAATAGGGAAGATTTTAGCTGCATTTCTTTATATTAATCTCTTTACAACACTACCTTTGTTTTCGCTTGGAGTCTTCTATGTACAGGCGCTGGGAGAAAACCATTTTAACTACTTAGACTATTATATTGGAATCTTTTTCTCAGGCCTTCTTAATTCATTACTACTCAGTTTATCCATCTTAATATTCTCTGTTATGGCTGAAAAAAGGTCTTTTGCGAGTTTAGGGTTCTTTTTAAGTTATCTATTATTCACACTCTTCGGTGGAATCATTTATCGTGCTCAAGAGTCTCCGAATGAATTTCTCTTATTGATTTCACCTTCAGCTTTCTTAGCATTAGTTACTTACACTTGTTTCGGAACCTATGAGCTAAAAGTAGGCAACGATACTCTCTTGGATCTGAATGACGGGCATGGACTTGAATGTTACCATATTTTTGGTTTTACATTTGTTTTAATTATAGGAATGACCTTATTTTTGCTTTATAAAATAAAACATATTACTACAGAAGAATTAGGATGAGATGGGGATAGTAAATGGGTACTGAATATGTGGAAAAATTTGGTTATCGGAAATACAAGGGGAAAACAGATCCCCGTTGGAAACGAATATGGAATCTTGCGCGGTTTGAACTTGTTTCTACATGGCATAAATCAACAATAGGCAAGGTTATCTTGATAATTGTGCTAGTGTTAAATTTTATGGCAATAACTTTTAACGCCGCTTATATTTCTACAGCAATCGAGGAAGAAGAACGGTTCACAGAAAAATTAGAAAGGGATAAAGCTATTCGCACGGTATTGAACTCTGTCATCGCAAATTATCTGGATATGGGAATTAATACGCTTAGTCCAAAATCCATGCTGTGGAACTATGGTATGAATGTTGGTTTTCTTGTCATTTCACTTTTTGCTATTGCAGGGAGTGGGTTATTTGCAGATGACCGTCAAGGAAAGATTATTGAGATCTATCTTTCGAAACTACAAAGATCTGAATATGTGGGAGGCAAAATTCTGGCTATATTTTTATATATTAATATATTTACTACTTTGCCCTTATTAGGACTAGGAGTGGTCTATGTTCAGGCATTGGGAGAGAATCATCTTCTGTACCTTGATTACTATGCAGCAATCATTAGTTATGGTTTACTAGTGTCTATGTTATTTGGTTTAGCCACTCTGATCTTCTCTTCATTGGTTGAAAAAAGAAGTTATGCTAGTCTAGGGTTCTATTTTACTTATCTTTTAAGCTCAATTTTTGGAGGATTAGTCTCATCTCAAGAAGAAGCGTCAGAATTTCTGATGTTAATTTGTCCTTCTCACTTCGTCACACTCCTAGGCTTCATAATTCTTGGGGAGTATGAACTTGAGTCAGTTGATAAGCTATATATTCTTAATAACGGTAAAACATTGGAACATTTTCATATACTAGGGCTAGCACTCCTATTAATCCTAATAATGACCTTTTTCCTACTTTTTAAACTTCGCCGATTGACTACAGAACAGTTTTCCTAGATTACAACACAAACCAGATATCTCTACCTCTAAACTAACATGAACTATTCTAGTAATTATTATATATCAAATTATCATCCAGTGTACAGAAAATTTCTTAGTTGGATTTAACATGACGGCTATTAGGGAAACGGGAAAGATTAACGATAATACTACGTTAATCGATTGCGGGATGTCAGGAGTAGCTGGAACGAGTGCGATTTTTTTGGTTGAGGCTGAAAAAACATGTCTTATTGATACTGGAGGACACGCAGAAGTATCACGGGTTATTAAAACCCTAAAGAATCTGAATGCTTTTCCTCCAGACTATGCAGTACTAACGCATTCGCACCATGATCACAGCCAAGGCGTCCCAGGCTTGCGGAAAAAGGCAATGAAAGAGAATAAGACCTTTGAAGTTTTCGCTAGTGAGAAAGCTATTCCTTTACTTGAGGATCAATCATGGAATAAGGTTTTTTATCCGAAACAACACTATGAAAGTATCAGAGCCGTATCTCCACTCAAAGAGGGTGATATCATTGATCTAGAAGGACTCACTCTAAAGATTAATCATGTCCCAGGTCACATACCTGACCATATTACTCTTTTTGATGAAAAAAACAACAACCTCTTTGTAGGGGATGCTATAGGATATAAATTAGGCGATCAGGTATTTTTACCTCCATTCATGCCACCATTCTGGAGTCAGGATGACTTTTTTGCTTCGGTGGAAAAATTAAGGCAAATTAACTTCGAAAGCATTTGTCTGAATCATTTCGGCTATATTTATGAAGAAGAAGCTAAGAATTTATTGGATGAAGCAGTAAATACTTATAAACAATGGTGGAAAATTTTTGAGACAGTAGAGCAAGACAATAAACTGAATGATGTTAAGTATCTTATAGCAGTGATTATGAAAGAAACAAATCTAGCCAGCCTTGATTTCAAATTATTAAAAACCTGGATGAAGCTCTTGTTAGGGCTCATAAACTCTGGAAGAAAAATTGCTCGTAAATCTCCATTAACCTCTGGAGATATGCTACTTCCTGAAGTTCTTGGATGGTTGGTAACAGGATATAAAATTTCTAAAGGTATAGCAGATCTTGACGATTTCATCTAAGTGGATAATTTCTTGGAAATTGATAAAACTGGATGTATGGTTGCTATCTCTCTAAGTTATATTGCGGTTATATTGGTTTATAACAGTGGTAGTTAATATGCAAGTTCTTATCTCTGGTGGGGCAGGGTATATTGGATCACATACGGCACACATGTTGAGACAGCGTGGATACGATGTTGTCGTTATTGACTCCTTAGAGAACGGGCACCGTGAAGCGCTACCAAATGATGTTCGATGCGTTAAGGGACGAATTGGGGATGAGAAGTTAGTTGAAAAAATAGTTCAAACACAGCGATTTGATAGCGTTTTACACTTTTCGGGCTATATTCAGGTTGGAGAATCCGTTATCAAACCTGCAGAATATTTCAGGAATAACCTACAAGAAGCAATAACCTTTCTAAACGTTTGTAAGCGAAATGGGATTAAAAAATTCGTTTTTTCGTCAAGTGCTGGTGTTTATGGGATACCCGAGCGGGTTCCCATCCAGGAAACCTTTCCGAAAAGCCCGATTAACGCGTATGGCGCAAGTAAACTTGCATTTGAGTATGTACTTGAAACTTATGCCTCGGCTTATGATATGACCTGTGTAGCATTACGCTATTTTAATGCAGCAGGAGCCGCCTTTGGTATTGGTGAGGACCATAACCCCGAAACCCATCTCATACCTATCGTTCTTCAAACAGCTCTTGGACAACGACAAGCGGTAAAGATTTTTGGCACAGATTATGACACGCCTGATGGGACATGCATTCGAGATTACATCCATATAGAGGATCTTGCGGAGGCACACATCCTTGCTTTCGAGAAGAGTAAGTCAGGATTTGAAGCTTATAATTTAGGTAATGGTCAGGGGTTTTCAGTAAAAGAAATCATTGATACAGCACGAGAAATCACCGCTAAAAAAATTACAGCTATATCCTCAGCGCGGCGACCGGGGGATCCAAGTCAATTAATTGCGGATCCAGGTAAAGCAATTCAGGAATTAGGCTGGAAGCCTAAACATTCTTTAGCTGAAATTATAGAATCTGCTTGGGAATGGCATTCTAGGAATCCAAACGGATTTAAATCATCAAACTAAATGCCTTAATAATTCTATATTATACAATTTTTGATAATCAGTTCCGGTTCCCAAAATAAAAGCCAATAACAAGATTAGATAGATAACCTAATGTATTTACCCAAGATTCCTCAATTTCGCCAACATAGACTAAATTTATGGCTAAACTCAACGCAAGAACGGCTACGGCTCTTCCGTGGAAAATTATGAAATTTGGCTTGTCTTCACCTTTTCCAAACAATTCTTGGAGTTTAGTTAAAATTGTTCCAATAAAAAAGCCTGTAATTATTAACGTTACATCTCTGATGAAGCCCGGTAAATCAGAAAACGCAACATCATCAATAAAATAAAATTCTGCC
>JAEOTF010000002.1 GCA_016840025.1 Candidatus Hodarchaeota archaeon | reverse complement strand
TAAATAACATAAAGGTAGCACGTCTCACAGATGAAGAATCATCAAATATAGAGTTGATCAGTAAGGCGCTTTTTAAAAAAGCAGAAACAAAATCCAGGGAAAAAGGAGTTCAGATTGAGACCGCCTCGAATATCGGTGATCCTGCTGAAAAAATAATCTCATTTGCGCGTAATATGCGGTTTGATTTAATCGTAATTGGGGAGACAGGAGTTGGAAAAGCGAAACAGTTCATATTCGGCAGAGTGACTGACAAGGTAACACGCAACTCACCTTGCGCCGTCACCATTGTCAAATAGGATTACAGAAAATTGAATATAATGATGAGAAAGGTGGATGATTGATGAATTGGAATGATAAAATGAGATTCTGTTTAATGATAATTGTGGGTGCACAGATGGGATATGCATTAGGTCATATCATTATGATTCTAATGAAATAATCAAGAACTACGCTGATGAGTTATAGAGGAGGTGAAAAACTTGGAAAGAATTATACCCATATCGATAAAGAACATCCTAGTAGCTGTAGATGGCTCAAATCACGCTAAAAAGGCTGCAGAGTTAGGAATTGATTTAGCAAAATTATGGAAAGCTAAAACCTATTTACTACACGTGTGGCAAACGCCGAGCATTCCTAAAGAATTTAAGTTACATGCAAAAGAAGAGCGAATATCTGAATCACTCTATTTCGATTTCGTTGATAACCAACTTTTTAATCCGATTGAAACACGGTTAAAAGAAGCTGGATTAGCTGTCGATACCAATACTCTAATCGGTGACCCCGCTGAGGCGATACTGAATATGGCTGAGAAATATTCGGTTGATTTAATAATTCTCGGAAGCAGAGGATTAGGAGGATTCACTCGCACAATTATGGGCAGCGTCTCTACCAAAGTGTTAAACCATGCTGATTGCACATGTATCGCAGTCAAATAAAATATGCTGATGAGATGTAACATAAAATCAAAACATCTCTATCCACCTCCATTTTAATACACGTTATGAAGGGTAAGAATTGAAAATAAATCTTGATTGTATTCCATGTTTTCAAAGACAAGCATTGAAAGCGGTAAGAATGAATATTTCAGATCAAAAAACCCAGGAGCATATACTCAAAGATGTAATGAAGATTCTATTGAATCTTGATTGGTCGAAAACACCGCCTGAATTAGCACATATAATCCACCGGTATATACGAGATAAGACTAAGGTTGATGATCCATATAAGAAGGTGAAGAAGGATTCAAATGATCACGCATTGTCGTTATTACCACGGTTGAAAACGATAGTAAAAGAAAGTTCAGACCCTTTAGATACAGCAGTAAGAATTTCAATTGCAGGAAACATTATGGATTTTGGCGCCCTCACTCATTTTAATGTTGAAGACACAGTAAATACGATTCTAAAGAAAAAATTCGCGATACATGATATCCAAACATTACGGAAGAATATTCTGAGAGCGAGAGATCTGCTCTTTTTTACAGATAATGCTGGTGAGATCGTGTTTGATAAGTTATTACTTGAAACAATTCTAGATCTTAGAAAACAAGAAAATAAGGATTTGAGAATTATCGTAGTTGTTAAGGGAGGCCCTATAATTAATGATGCAACTTTAGACGATGTGAAGTATGTCGGGTTTGACCAGATCAAGTCAATCGAATATAAGACTATTAGCATTGATGATCCAGATACTGGTCCTGAGAGAAATTCCCCAGAAGTTAAAAATTGGATAAAGAATTTTAATGTAACGATAGCAAAAGGTCAAGGAAATTATGAAAGTCTAAGCGAGTGCAAACACATTTTTTTCATGTTAATAGCTAAATGTGGAGTGATCGCATCTGATTTAGGAGTTACAGAAGGAGATATCGTTTTAACATATTCAGGAGATTAGAAAAAAGCGTTTACTAGAGTTTAGGTGAATAAGGTATGGAACCGTTAATTTGGATATTAGGCAGTTCTTTCATCATTAGTTTGATTGCTTTAGTCGGCACTCTAACCCTGTTTCTAAAAGAGAGGTTGTTAAATAAACTTCTCCTTATCCTAGTCGCCTTCTCTGCTGGCGCATTGATTGGGGGAGCATTCTTACATCTGATACCGAAAGCAATCATCGAAGTAGGTATCAATGAAAATGCGCTTTTAAATGTATTTCTTTTTTTGTTATTTGGATTTTGTATTTTCTTTTTATTGGAACAACTTATCAGGTGGCATCATCACCACACAACTTCCCATCCTAAGGTAATGCCTTTCTCTTACATGATTTTGGTTGGTGATGGCGTCCATAACTTTATTGATGGGTTGGTGATTGCTGCTTCATTTATTATTAGCTTTCCGGTTGGTATTGTTACCGCTTTAGCCATAGCATTACACGAAATTCCACAGGAAATTGGTGATTTTGGGGTTCTAGTTTATGGCGGTTTCGATAAAGTTCGGGCCCTGGTTTTAAACTATATAACAGCAACCACTGTTATTTTTGGAGGGGTTACAGGTTATTATCTCTCAGCTTGGATTGGGGATTCGATAGTTTTTCTCTTACCTTTTGCCGCGGGCAACTTTATTTATATCGCTTCTACAGATCTGATTCCAGAGATCTTGTATAAAGAAAACCTTACAAAGACATTAGTGCGATTCTTCGTATTCCTATCAGGTATGGGTCTTATGTATTTGGTTAAATTAGTTTAACAATTACGGATTGAATATTTACAATTTGAGCGTGTGGTAATCGCGATTACTATCTAGAATGGTGTTAAATACTTAAAAATCACAGAAAATTTGTATTTTTTCATCATTCATTAGAGATATTTGATAATGCTAACATAGGTTATT
>JAEOTF010000189.1 GCA_016840025.1 Candidatus Hodarchaeota archaeon | reverse complement strand
TCATAAATAGTTCCTTCAGTGATTCGTTCAAATTCTCTAGCTAGTTCTGGAGCTAGTGGAGCGGCTCCTGAACCACATCCTAAAATTGAGGTTAAATCATATTTATCTGGGTTTGCAGAGTAGATAGATACAATGGCTGAATACATTGTTGGCACAGCATGAAGTATGGTTACTCTATGTTTATGAATCGCTTCAAGTACCACCGAAAGGGGAGGTTTTCCTGCCCGGGGATCAGGGATAGCGATGACCGTAGCAGCCTTAAAGGCACCCCCTATCATTGTAATTGTTAATCCAAATGAATGATACCATGGTAGAGCACCAATGTAGACTTCTTCACCATATCGGAGTTTGTGCGGTTCTCCTCCATCGTCAGGATGTATCCAAGTATATTCCTCTAGTTGAAGGACATTAGCATAGAGGTTTTTATGGGTTAACATTACACCTTTAGGTACACCAGTTGTACCACCTGTGTAGATTAGCATTGCTAAGTCTTCTTCTGGGTTTATCTCTACACTTGGTTTTTCTGGTTCATTTGATGCAATAATATCCTTATAGAAAAGGGTAATATCCTCTTCGTAAAATGGGCTCTTCGGAACTTTTCCAATGAGACCTCCGATAATCCCTGTCAATTTAGAAAGAAAATCTTTTGCGCTACAAATCACTACTTGTTTCACTTGAGTTCCTTTAATCGCTTTGTAGGTTGTTGGAGCGAATCTCTCGTGATCAAAAGCAAATACCATGACGGCTTCCGAATCTTTGAGCTGATAATTCAACTCATCTGTTGTATAGGTTGGATTACAAGTGACAGCTGTAGCTCCCGCTTTCAAAATACCGAAAAAGGCTATTGGATAATGTGGTATGTTAGGTAAGAAAATTGCCACTTTATCCCCCTTTTTCACCCCACTTTTCACAAGAAAATTCGCAACTCGGTTTGCAGCTTCATTTGCTTCAGCATAAGTTGTGGTCGTACCACTGAAGATTGTATAAGGTAATTCGCCACTTTTCTCTGCAGTATTCTCAAGTATTTTAAAAAGTGGTTCGTTTGGGTATGGTTCTAAGGATTTCTTGACTCCTTTGGGCCATTTGTGTTTATGCCATAACATTTCTTCCATCGATCTGTCTTCCTTCATAATTTTATGGTTTTCCTCTCGCTACAACCTAATATCTTAAATATTTAGCGAGTTAAATTTTTTTTCACACAATAACAATCAAAGCTATTGGGAATTAATACATAAACCAAGGTAGGAGAATTTTAGTGGATTCTGGACTCAAAGGTAAGCATGTTCTCATCACTGGAGCTAGTGGGGGAATTGGTCAAGCCATTGCTAAGCAATTTGACGAAGAGGAATGTTGCCTTTCATTACAATATTATAAAAATGAAGAAAGCATCCTTAAATTCAGTTCAGAGCTTACGAGTGAATATTCTTTATTCCAAGCCGATCTATCTTCTGAATCCTCAACAAACAAGCTTTTTCACGATAGTATTAGTACTTATGGAAGATTAGATCACCTTGTAGTTAACCATGGTATCTGGCCAGAAAGAGATGTTCCTGCACATGAAATGACTTTAGAACAATGGGATAACACTATTGCAATCAACCTCCGTGCTGCGTTCATGTGTAGTAAGCAGTTTCTAAAAAATCTCGAAACTTTTCCTGAGGATATTGCTAGTATTGTCTATATTGGCAGCACTGCAGGTATTTTTGGGGAAGCTGGACATGTCGATTATTCTGTATCCAAAGCAGGACTTTACGGTTTAATGCTTTCCTTAAAGAATGAAATAGTACTATTAGCTTCTCGTGGAAGAGTCAATCTGGTGGCACCAGGCTGGACGATTAGTCCGATGACAGAAAAATTTATGGATGACCATAAGAGTATCAAAATCGCTCTCCAAACGATGCCTCTGAGGAAATTGGCTCGATCAAAAGACATTGCCAATATAGTGGTCTTTCTTTCTTCCGATAAACTTGCAGGTCATATCTCAGGTCAAGTAATAACAGTTGCTGGAGGTATGGAAGGAAGAAAACTCTTTGAGCCCAGGGAAATAGATATTGATAGAATTTAGCATTCCAGAGGTGTGTAAATGGAAGAAACACCTAAGATAAAATATAAGGTCATTGGCTATATTCGCACACCGTTTACAGAGAAAAAAGGAACCCCGATTCAACCCAGTTACTCGAGTGCTGACGGTATCATAGAACTCTTTCCCCAATATGGCGAAGGACTTGATGATTTAGATGGTTTTTCTCACATCATTCTGCTATACCATTTTAATCATGTTAAAGAGTTTCAGTTAAAGGTCATTCCCTTTCTGGACAATAAGAAGAGAGGGATTTTTTCAACAAGGGCTCCTCTTCGCCCAAATCCGATTGGACTATCAATTGTAGAATTGATTTCCATTGATCTTGAATCTAATGTTCTAAAAATTAGGGGAGTGGATATCCTTGATTCAACTCCTTTAATAGATATAAAACCTTACATTCCACTTTTTGATAAACGAGAGGCCAAAACTGGATGGATCTCGCAAAAGAAGCGTGACCCCCAAGAAAAAAGAGTCTCAAATGGTCGTTTTTAATCGCGATATAGAATTTTCTTCAGCTTTTTCATTTCAGAAAAAAGGATTGGTACTGCACGGTTGTGGTCTATAGAAGGAAAATTCTACTGAAGGACATTAAAAGGCGAAGAAAAAGGAGAATAGAGGAACAATTAAGCCTGAAATAGCACTTAATTTGCCACCATACGTTTTTAAATAGAATCTCATATCTCTTGTGACATCAACATTGATTGTTTCACCAAATATACTCCCTCTATTTTCTTCGTTGATAGAAACATGAAATAAATGAGATTTGAAGTTTTTACGTTCAATGGTGAACCATACAGCGTCACCAATTTGAAGGATTTGGCTGAGGATTCCAAGAATATCAGTTGAGTCTTCAGAAACAAAAGAAAGTGTATCCTCGTAAATGTTCAAATCTTCGGCTTCATCTAGAGCCAAGCTATAGTCAACTTTTTCCATGAAATGACTCTGTGCCCCACTAGCACGAAAATTAACTAAACGTCTCTTGTCTCCAAAACGTTTTGTATCTTTGTTCAATGCAAAGATAAGAATTCGAAATGGGTTTATGTTTCCAACAACTTTTTCTGGTGCAGAAACTGTGACCCAAACATCCCTATTGTTTTTGAATTCGATGAGATTATCTGTGAGTTCAATCACTAATCTGTCAATCGTTTTGAAGATTTCTGGAATCTGCTTTAACATACGATCAAAAATCTCATTTAATACAGAAAAACTAATATCAGAACCTATACCAGATTTTAGTTTTGAAATTTCTTCATTCTTTATTACTTCTTCCAACTCGGTGTCAAATACGTCATCTGGTAATAAAAAGGGCATCCTTTTCTTTAGATAGAAAAGTAACAGGATTCTCTCTCGTGCGCGTTCCAACTTAGTAGCAGCATTTGATTCTGGTTCGAAATCCTCTCTCATCCACTTTGTGATTGAAGCTGTCCATTCATCAAATCTCATTCGTGTAATCGGATCAAGAAATGCTAAAATCGAATCAGAGAGTAGATTATCTAGCGCAATCGGCGTATGTCTCGGATAGTAATATTTGAGGAATGCTCCGACTTCAAAACTTGGTTTTTCGGGAATTTTGAGAAGTAGCAGAATACCAATTGCGATCAACACTAAACCAATTGCACTGAACATGATTAGCGGACGTAAAAAGGCCTCGATGGCATCAAGGTCAAGCGATTGTTCAAGGTCAGGAAAAAAGGGAAGAATTATTCTTAACACTGGAAGAATAGCAAGGGATGTTAAGAATAGCAACAGAGATATTGTGACAACAGTAGTGATTAACGAAGAAGATGTCAACGTTTGTGTTACAAAACGAGAAATGGCTGAAAATCCCTCGAGGCTTTCAACTGGAAAGCCTTCTTCCGCTTTTCTTCTCGTTTCCTTTTTAAAATCCCTAATAATTAATATTCCATTAATTAGAAAGGCCAAAGAATTTAACAATAATAGAAACCAAAAACCTGCAGCTACAATCAATGCAGGATTATCAGGTTCAAAATTACCGAGGAGCATGAAAACTAAGATCATTAATGGTATGAGGACCATTAGTATAGAACCGAATTTTCGGCAATATGGATTGAGAAAAGCATTTAGCTTCATATTAACTGCACTTCCATGCGTATAAATGAGTAAGATCGTTCTAAATGTGAAGTCTTACTCTAGAGGGATTACTATTCCAAAGCTGAAAAGGCATTCTTATGAAAATGGTGCTAGAACATCTTGAACGCCACAGATGCCATATCATAAGAGATTTCTTCTATTTAACCTCGAAGTTGTTAATTGTGGTTTGAATAATATGCTTAAAAACTATTCCATTTATTTGCTTTCTCGATTTTCTTCTAATTGTGATTATTTTAGCTCTTATTGTCCAATAGCTATTATCATGGATCTTTTCTAAAAAACAAGAATTAATGGACAAGATTCCAGAACATAAACAGTGAAAGGTCTTCAAGTTCTCATGAGGAAAGCTCTTTTGTTACAACAGCTAAATCGAGTTTAGCACCATGATAAACAGCAGGGAGTTGAGATAATAAGACAATACTAATTACACCAACCCAAAGGATTATCCAAGTCATAGTCTGAAGAAAAATTTCAAAATAAAAGGTTCTTAGGATGTTATCCAATAGCCAACTAGCTACCCAGAGCCCAAGGGGAATTCCTGCAAGTATACCTATGATGGCTTGAGCTAGATTCTCAAAAGTCATAATAAAAAGAAATTCCAAGTCTGAGAGGCCAATGGACATCATAGTAGCTATTTCACGTTGTCGCTCTGAGAAATTTAGATAAATTGTAGTAAATATCGCTGCTGCTGCCAACACACATGCGAAAACTAAGAAAACTAAGACAATTGAATTGAAAGCTGCCATCATTATGTCTACTGATTGGTGTAAATCGTAGTTATACTCGATTCCTCTCACCCCTTCAATTTGACTAATCGAATCCTTGATCTCTTCTAACAAAGTAATATTATTGGGTTGTGTTACTTTTAGAATCAACTGTGTGAAAGGTGTTAGGTCAATGTTGAAATCTCGTTTAAAAACATCAATTCCCATGTGGTCAGTGATGGTTTGAGTAGTTGTATAAGCCATTTTTCCCCAGATCTCCTTGGAAACGCCCGAAATATTTATGGTTGATGTGTTGAAATAAGATTCACTAGCTTCTTTAGAGAACGATATTCGTTCTTGACTGTTACTAATCTGCTTTGCCAAAAACTCCAAAGTTTGATCTCGCGCAAATTCTTCTCCAGCAAAAAACGATAAGTTCCAAATTCGCCAAGAATAACCATGGACTGTTTCCAGGTAGGGAATTCGAGGATATCCGTAATTAATTGAGCTACCACTATCTATATTGAAATTACGTGCCAAAGCTGTACAAATAACCATACTACCGTTTGTCCAGAGGGTATCTTGGGGAGACATCCAAGAAAATTTATGTGCTCTAGGATCAGATGTATTCCAAGCTGTAATAAGCACTTCTTGCTGTTTTTCTTCAGCGTAAAGAATCGAAGGTATCTGCAAAACAGGGTCAACAGATAAAACTCCCGATAAATTCTGAATATAGGCAATATCTTCTTTTACACCAAGATCTGCGAATCTATAGCCGTCATACTTTACAATAACGTCATATTGTGATGTTTCATTAAATTGGTGGTAAACTCCAGCACTTATCGAATCAATAAAAGCAAAAGAGACAACTAAGATACCAACAGCTGCAGCAATTGCAATAATTGTTGTAAACGTCCTGAATTTGCATCGAAAAAGATTTCTGATAGAGATTATAAAGCGTAAACCAAATGGATTAATAGGAATAATTCTCTCTATTAAGGAGCGTCTCCCTTTTTCAACCGTGACCATGACTTGTAGGGCCTCACGCGGGATCATTCTACTGGCATTCCAAGCAGGAATGGCTCCACTTAAAAAACTGATTCCTAGACCTGTTATCAAACCATTGATTACGAGATGAATTTGAATATGGATTTCAATTATTTGTGGAAAACCCATAAAATAAGCGTATATCCAGGTGACCCCTCCCGATACAACAATTCCAAAAATTATTCCCAAAACACTTCCAAATCCCCCAATAATTAATGCAAAGCAGATATAATGGAGAAGAATGTCATTGGGGAGATAACCTAAGCTAGAAGCAATCCCAACAATACGTTTTTGACTTTGAACTATCCGTCCCAATGTGATATAAATAGAGATCGTTGCAACACCTAATACAACAATTGGAAGGATCAATGCAATCTCTTCTATCTCCTCGAGATCTAATCGGAGAGCCCAGTTAGAAACCTGATATTCCTGCATTACGGATAGGCCAAATGCATCATCTGTTTGATTATTAAGAACTTCAACAAGTTCATTTACAATTATATTTCGCCTAGTTATATTTACATCTGGCTTCATCTTTATGATAACATTGTTTGCTAACCCAGTGAGGTTTGTGTAGGTCTGTAATGTCTCGAGTGGTAAATAAATTACTCCAAACCGGTTTGTTGGAATAAAATCATATTGCGAGGGAATGACAACAAGATACTCGGGGCTAAAAACAATGCCTTGGATGCTATAATTGTAATTATGACCCACTATCTGTGTTTTAAGACTATCACCTGTATTGAGTCTGAAATAATGAGCAAAATGAGCTTCAACTAAAATACTATCGTTAGGACTAGAAGCATTAAAGTATACACCACTCTCAAAGAGTAAATCGTTAATACGGTTTTCTTTATCCATATTCCAATTGATCCCAATTACTCTCCCATTTGGTAAATGCTTACGAGTATGATTATCAAGAGGACTCGTAACGTTATAATTCGTTTCAACAATCAGTCGGTAGTTAACAGCTTGAATATCTGGATATTTTAATTTAAGATTATTGACCGCATTCTCTACTTCAGAAATATTGAACCAAACATCGGGATGAGTGAATAATTCAGCATCAGCAAATTTTGTTTTTTTGTATATGCTCTTATATGATGCTTCAAGATTTGTTGTCCCCATTGACAACGCAACATACGAACCCACTCCAAAGAAACATAATAAAATCACTGCAAAAAATAATAACTTTTGACGAAGAATATCCCTTAAAAGCTTTTTAATCCAGATCCTAGTAAAGAATTTCATGTTCGGTATCCTTACCACACAAGATTTTCTACATCGATTGGATTTTGTAACTCAAATTGGCTTATTTCCCCCATTTGTAGAGACATAACGATGTCAGCGATTTTAGAGATTTGACGATTATGTGTAGCTAAAACGAAGGTCTTTTTTGTTTCTTTGTTCAGCGTTTTCATTAATTTGAGAATGGAGACTCCAGTACGATAATCAAGATTACCAGTGGGTTCGTCAGCAACTATTATTGGAGGATCTTTAGCCAAAGCTCTAGCTATTGCTACTCGCTGCTGCTC
>JAEOTF010000188.1 GCA_016840025.1 Candidatus Hodarchaeota archaeon | reverse complement strand
TTTAAAATCCCCGATTCTGTTTCTTTTGAGGAAGCCCTAATCGCTGAACCTTTAGCCTGTGCTATTCATGGTGTTTTCAAGCAATTACCTAAGGATGATGAGAATTGTGTAGTGATTGGAGGTGGAACGATCGGTTTGGCAACAATATTAGCTTTAAGGGCTTTTAGCAATTGCACCATACTTGCTACCGCAAAATATCCATTTCAATTAGAACTAGCAGAGAAATTGGGAGCAAATGAAGCTATACAAGTTAAAAAAGATCTTCATATAAAAAAGATAGCAAGAAAGTTAGGTGTGAGAATTGTATCTCCTCTAATGGAAGATGCGTTTCCTATAGGTGGGGGGGCTGATGTAGTAATTGATTCCGTAGGAAATGCATCGTCTCTTTCTAATAGCTTAAGATTAGTTAAACCGAAAGGAACAGTAATCTTACTTGGATATCCCGCATATCTAAAAATAGACTGGACGCCTATTATGGCAAAGGAAATAAACATTATCGCTTCAAATGTATTTAGCAATGAGATTATTGATGGGGAAAAAAAGAGAACTATGCAAATAGCACTCGATTTAATAAAATCCGGACAAGCAAATGTGAAAGATTTCATTACTCATAAGTTTTCTATTGATGAATATAAAAAGGCATTAGAAGTTGCTACAAATAAAGCTAACTATAATACTATTAAGGCTGCTTTTTTTTATGATTAAAAAAAAAGAAAAGTAATATGAAAGCCTTACACTCTAGGTTCATACTTTATTTTGACGTCAATTACCGCTGGTTTCCCCGAGTTTTTTGCCCGTTCGAGCGCGGGTTTAATCTCGTTGGGGTCTGTGACTTGTTCTCCATAGCAGCCGAATCCCTCAGCAGCTTTTCCATAGTCAAAATCGGAGAATTCTGTATCTATATAGCGCTTCTTATATAGATATTGTTGAGCAGTTTTAATCATACCCCAAGCAGCGTTGTTTCCAACAACATAAATGAGATTCTTTAAACCAAGTCTTACGGCCGTTTCTAGGTCTTGGAAGTTAATCATGAAACTTCCGTCACCAGCTATAGCTATCACTTGCTTATCCGGTTTTGCTAATTTTACTCCAATACCATAAGGAACAGAGGTGCCTAAATGCCCCATACCAATGGCTATAAGAGTGGAAAGTGGGGGGCGTTCTTTATAGATATTAGCTTGTGCGATTGTGGAACCTGCAATATTTCCTCCGTCTATGACTAGTATAGCATCTTCATCCATGAATTCTAAAACGTCTTTAACCATCCTATCAGGTGAAATCGGTATTTTATCCCTTGAAGCTTTTTTCTTCAGAGTATTGATATTCTTTTGTACACTCTCAACCAGAGTTTCCAACCACTCTCTTTTTTCAACTCTCTGAGTCTTCTTAACTTCCTCAAGCATTTGTTTTAAAAATAATTTGCAATCACTAACGATACCTAAAGTAATTGGTTTGGCTCTCCCTATTATAGTCGGATCAATATCTACTTGTATCATCTTTTGTGAATTGTTCCAAATTGGCTCAAGGCCTAAAGCCATTACAAACGAAAATTTACATCCAAGTGCTAATATCACATCTGTTTGCCTGGCAGCTTTAGAATCGGCGGCCATCACAGATACTCCTAAATGACATTTTGATTCATTTGAAATAGTCCCTATTCCCATGATACTTGTTATTACAGGAATTTGTAAGTATTCGGCAAATTCTCGCAGTTCATTCCATGCTTCTGCCCGCGCTACCCCACCACCAGAAACTATTAACGGTTTTTCGGCTGTTAATAAAAGATCTAATGCTTTTTTAACAGACTCATTATCAATTGAGGGTTTTCCCATAGCTCTATATGCTTCTGATGGTATAATTGATATCTTATCTTCCTCAATCTGTTGGAGAAAAGCATCTTCGAAAATTTCTAACAATACAGGTCTTGGTCGCCCTCCTGTGGCCTCCCGGAAGCATTTCTGAACAGAATCGGGAATCTCCTCTATTTTTCGTACAGTCTTTTGGTATTTTGTAATCGGCTTGAACAGTGTTACTTGGTCAAGATTACCTTGTAAGAAAAAGGAATCTTCATATCTGCTAAGGACTTGTGGTACAATAGCTATCACAGGAATATTATCACCCCACGCAGCTCCTATTCCTGGCACAAGATGAGTCGCTCCAGGACCAACTGTTCCAAAACAGACTCCAGGTTTATTGGTCACTCTGGCGTAGGCATCTGCCGCGTGAGCTGCTGCTTGCTCATGGCGAAACATGACAGTTTGAATACCTTGTTCTCTTCCCCATTGATAGACAGCATCATACATTTTTAATAATTGACCGCCAGGAATCCCAAACAAGTATTTAACATCCTCCTCAAGGAGACATTTAACTAATACATCTCCGCCACTTATTTTCTTTTTCTCTGCCATTTCATTTTTAACCTTAAATAAATTATTTATGCTAATTTAGATTTTTTTTTCAATAAATATTTATCTAATAAGTTAGGTGTAGAATATTCAAACTAAGTACAAAAGAATGATAAATAATTCATTAATTAAATTAATAAATTTGTAAATTAAAAGTAGATTATTCAAAGATTAAAATTAAAATAGGAGTTTTTAATGAAAGCAGCTATTTTTTATGGACCTCGGGATGTTAGAACGGAAGAAGTGGAAAAGCCCGGAATTGAGGAAAATGAAATTCTCGTACATGTTAAGGCTTGCGGAATTTGCGGTTCAGATTTGCATATGTACAAATTAGGACTTTTTAGTGAAGTTCTTTGTAGGCAATTACAAAAAGGTGGAATACCTGGTCATGAATTTAGCGGTGACGTTGTAAAAGTGGGGAGAAAAGTTAGAAGGATAAAGGAAGGAGATAGAGTTGCTGCCGTTTCCAATGGCGGTATGGCGGAATATACTCCTGTCCATGTTTATCGGGGTTTCAATGTTCATAAATTACCTCTTGAAGTGAGCTATGAGGAAGCAGCGACTTTAGAACCCCTAGCAAATTCTGTTCATGCCACGTTGAGGGCTAATCCGTCCAATGGTGAAAATATTGTCATTTTTGGGGCAGGATCAATTGGGTTAGGTATCATTCAATGTCTAAAAGCACTTGAGTTGGGTGTGAAAAATATCATTGTGGTGGATATTTCTGACCATCGTCTCAAAGTAGCGAAGCAACTGGGGGCTGATGAAGTTATAAATGCTAGTGTGGATGTTCCAAATGAGAAAATCCTAGAATTCGTCGATTCTGTTCCATTCATGTATCTCCCAACAATAACAACTCCCGCAGTAGATATTGTATACGATTGTGTAGGATATATAAAGGAACATCCGGGAACTCCTGTCATCCAACAAGCCATTAATATGGTTCGTGATATAAGAGGCAGGATTTTAGTTCACGGGATGTTTGAAGAGAATGTGAATTTAGACCTATTACCCATGGTTGCTAAGCAAATCAATGTGATTGGATCTTTTGGTTTTACCCCTTCAGATATAAAGCAAGCTTTAGAATTGATTCAAACAAAAAAGATTGACAGGTCACAAATTATCAGTCATGAATTCCCGCTGAGTCAAGCGAAAGAAGGATTTGAAACTCAATGTAACGTAAATGA
>JAEOTF010000187.1 GCA_016840025.1 Candidatus Hodarchaeota archaeon | reverse complement strand
CAGACGGGCTTGGATCTTTTTAGCCCGATAGAGCATTTCTTCTTGAAAAGCATAACCTTCTGATTTGATGTCACTTAAATCAATTTTTTCAAGCGTCCATCTTCTATAACAACGATACCCACTGGTTACATCGCGCATATGTAATCCTAAGAGCAGATTAGCAAGAGCATTAGCCCCAAAACTTATAATTTGGCGCGTCAGAGGCCAATTAACAGTAGATCCTCCTTCAATATATCTAGATCCAACTACTACGTCATATCCTGACTTAATTTTTTGTAGGAAAGAGGGAATGACGGAAGGATCATGAGATAAATCGGCATCCATTTCAAAGATAAGATCGGCATTAAGGTGTTCTAGCGCATATGCGAACCCAGCCCGGTATGCACTACCCAATCCTTGTTTCTGAGGTCTGCGTAGAAGAGATAATGAATCATATTCTTTTTGGAACCCCTCTACGACCTTCCATGTTCCATCTGGGCTGTTATCATCAACAATTAGTATATGCCCATTTATCTTATTCATTTGGAATATGGCGTAAATCTTGGAGAGCAACGGAGGAATATTTTCGCGTTCGTTATAAGTAGGGATGACAATCACTATTCGCAAAGAGATTACCAACTTTATCTTTATTTCAGGGCAGCAAAGAGATCAAAGTCAGATCATAGGTTATCTGTATCATGTTCATCATCTTATTTCACAGGATATTCATGAGCTGGTCGGGAAATATTGAATATTCACAATATGATTCTCCATTAGTTACCTGTGAAGCGGTAAAAGTTATAATCAAGTATTTTTATTCCTGCTGATATTATGATATATTTTATTAATACCAAACAATGTAAAAATTAATCTAAATACTGAAATTGATCTCTTAGATACTCAAAAAAGACCTTATTAACTATTAATCGCTCAAAAAAGAGTAAAATAATAGGATTTACATTGGAATCGGTATGGAGAATTGATAGTGTAATTACCCCCTGAGATGATACGAAAAGTTTTTCTGCTATGTGCTTCGCAACACAAATAGAGCAACCTCAAGATCTACAGGACGAATCTACCAGGACAACATAAAAGAATAAAACGCTTTAAAAAACAACAACGGGCCGAAAATTCGGCTGTTTGGCAAGAAATAGCCTTTTAAAGCAGAGAAAAATTTGTATCAACCCCCTTTAGGCAATATACCAGTCACATTACATTCTGGCAAGCTAGGGATCTTAAGGGAGCGATCAAGTAGGGACTGACAGATCTTAAAGGGATTACAAGAAAAGTGAGTGAAAATGCTCCAAAGTGCCTCGGAGATAGCTGATCGCTGGCAAAAAATAAATTTTTCAACAGTCGTTATGATTGCTTCGGCTTTAAGTCTAATCAAAGGTTTGCTCTCCATCAAATTTTTCACAAATATTCTTTCTGAATCGGAGTTAGCATTTTATTCTCTTGGAATTGTGGCAATTAACTTTAGTATGCAAGCAATTTCGTTGTATTTGCCTTGGACTCTTCCGCGACTACTTGCAAGATTTGATCGGCATACAGACAGTGATGAAAAATATGATTATATCTCTTCAATCGTGGTGATCTATCTTATTATTGGAGGTATTTTTCTCGGAGGTTACATAATCATATCACGTCTTTTAGGCGAAGGAACGGGGACTATTTCACAAATTGTGCCTATTTCAATTCTCATAGGGATGTTAGGGTCAATTTCACTGACGTATTTGGGCCTCGCAATATATCGTCAATCACCGAAGAATTATATTGCAATTCAAAATGGCTTAGATTTTGTCCCCTTGCTCATAGCAATTGTTATTGTTTTTAGATTTCAACGTACAGGACGTACCGCCCTCAACGGAATGCTTATAGGTTATATTATAATCACAATAATACTTGCACTTCATTATCTCAAACGAGAAAAACTCGGTCGAGCAAGTAAAGTACATATGAAACTAGCCCTGAGTTATAGCTCCCCCTTCGCTACGACCAGTATTTTAGTAATCCTAACCCCAACTCTACTTATATTCTTGGTTCAAATCATTTTTGGTTCTGCAGATGTTGCTATGTTCTATGTCGGTTGGTCTGTTGCGACAATAGGTGTGCTATTTAATGCCATTCCCAATGTCGTCTTTGCCCCTCGTTTATTCAAATTATATGAAACAAAGGGCTTACTTGACGCGCTCTCATTCACACAACATTTTCTAAAAATCTATCTCTTCATTACCATCCCTCTTTATGCGGTTCTAGCTTTTTTTGCACAACCAATTATTACTGTAATGTCGTCAAGTCAGTTTATTAGTTCATCGGGACTCTTTATTATTTTGCTAGCGGGACAAATCGTCTATGGTATCCAACATTTCACGGGGATAGGAATTCCCCTCACATATCGAGTGTGGGAACTCCCTAAAAGTTATGCGATTGGATTAATAGGAGGTTTATTTACCGCCCTGACATTGGCAGACTTTGGGCCTATCGGAATTGCATTTGGGTATCTTGTGTGTAACCTGATTTTTATCATGATATCCTATTCTGTGACTAAAAATATCATCCGATCCGAAGTTGTCTCAAAAAAGACGTATATTTTACTAATTCTAGGGGTGCTCATCTTTGTACCAGTACTTCTATTAACACGATTCCTAATTATTGAGAGTATCCTTCAACAATTAATTTTGTTCACCATTATTGCACTGAGCCTTACAGCAATCTTTGCAGTAGTTAATGTTAGATTTATGACTATTCACTCTGACGAAGTTCGTACACTTTTCAAAACTGCAGGTGCAGAACGTTTACTTAAAACTGGTTATGTTCATTCTGTTTTAAATTACTTAGAAAAAGTAGAACAGGGTAATGGAATAACAGACTTTGAAGAGGAACGAAAACGTGCTTTAGAAAAATTGAACGGACGTCAAAAATACTTGTTATAGTTTCAAGTCGTTAATTGATAGTTTAGTGTTATTCTTCATAATTAGATCCCTTCAATAAGAGAACTCTCTGAATATGTTCAATAAATCGAGTTCCAATTACGTTTAAAGAATAATGCGTTGCTATAAAATTTCGCCGCAAGAGTTCATTCTTCGTCTTCTTAGTGGGATCTTGTTCTTCTAAGAATGCCGCGTGGATAGCGGTAATTATATTCTCGGGTGAATAATTAATTACTTTTTGTCCAATTTCAGGATTTTTCATGAACATATCTGCGATCCCCCCCACATTCGATGCGATTATAGGTTTTCCGCACGCTAAAGCTTCAAGAAGAATCCGTGGAGTGCCTTCTGCAGAAGATAATAAAATCACACAATCACTTGCATGAAGTAATTGAGGCATTTTTTCATACGGAATGGAACCTAAAAATTGCACGCGGTCTTGAATCCCATATTCTTGTACAATAGACCGTAACTCTTGATCTAAAGAACCTGATCCGGCAATTATCAGTTTAAATTGACGTTTTTGATTGTTTAATGAATTAAAAGCTTCAATTAGAGACGGAAGCCCCTTTCCAGTTTCTAAACGACCTGCATATAATAGAACAAAATCATTTGCTGTAACATTTAAACGGGTTCTTAGGGAATCACGTCGTTTAGAGGCAACTTCAAAATTTTCAAGATCTACAGATGTCGGAAGGAGAACAACTTGACCCTTAGCATAGTATTCAAACATTTTAACTGTTTCCGAGCTATCACAAACTACCAATGCTGCCTTTCGAATAGAAATAATCTCAAGAATTGTAAAAAATCGCAGAAATATATTGGAAAGAAAAGATTGGCTACTAAGTGAATGAAGCTTAACATTTCTTATTGGGTTTCCGCGCTTCCAGGTTATTAATGGCTTTTTTAAAAGCATACTAACGAGTGTTGCTGAAAAACTGCTCAAATATGGACCCATATCAAGGATTATTTTTGCTCGGGATCGGACGACAATAATTAACGAAGCAAAAACATGAAATATTAAAAAGACGAAGTCCATAAGTAAATTCCAGAAAAGCGAGAGTTTTCCTGTTTTATGGGTTCTAACTTGTGAATATTTTGGAATTAGATGCAAAAGTAATGTTGATGTCTTTGAAAGCTTGATTTTGCTAAATTGAAAGCGTCTAGTCATTGGAGATGTTAGAAGCATTCCATTCTGCGCAGAGGATTTAAGTAACCATCCGAGTTCACCTCCAATCATATTCCAAAATACGAAATCTTGAGCCGCAGGAGGAAGATGATTAACCGGTATTGCTGATAGAACTGCAATTTGAACCATGAGATCACACCTAAGAGGAGAACTTCAACATTCACATTGGCTCAGGAATAAATCTTGGAACCAATCTCATAAACCGCAGTATAACAGAACCGATAATATTTAAGATCAATTCATCTTGAAAAGCTCTGAAATAATCATTTTAAATGGGCTTGAGACATATTTTAGTCATTTAGCAGTGTCTTAAATAGAGAGATGTAATCTTTTGCAATGTTATCATAAGAATACTTCTGTTCGACAATTGCCCGACCCATCTGTCCCATCTTCTTGCGACGTTCAGGGTCGGATAAAAGTTGAATTATTGCCATTGCAAGCTTTTTTTCATCTTTAGGAGGCACTACCAGACCTAAGCCATGATCGGCTATTTCTCTGGCTGCGGCGATATATTCCGTTGTGATAACAGGTTTTTTGCATGCTAATGCCTCTACTGGGACCAAACCGAATCCTTCCTGCCTCCAATCTTTTGTTGGAGCCACTACAAACTCAGAAAATAAATAATATTCGATATTTTCGTATATAGTTATATCTAAGAAACGAACATTTTGTTGCAAGCCAAGTGATCTTACAAGACGTTCATATGCAGGTTGTAACTCCCCACTTCCGACAACAAGCAGTAATATCTCGGGAAATTGCAAAACTACCGTTCTTAATGCTCGCAAAAGAATATCAAGGCCTTTATATGCGTGAAATTTATCTAACTTGGATACAAATAGGATATAGGGTTGTTCCATCATAGAAACAAGTTTTTGATTATTGGAAGGCTGAAAACGCTTTAGATCTACCCCAACAGGTATAACTGTGGTTTTATTCTGATAATAGCTGAGAAAATCACTTCGTTGTGCAAAATTATTAGAAATACTGACGATTGAATCAACATTTCTCAAAAGAAAGTGAACATACAAATCATAGAGAGTATTTCGAACGGGAGGATCATTGCAAAATGTAAGTACTACCGGTGGAAAGTTTTTACTAAATCTTGTAGATATTGCAGAACTAAGTGGAGCAAAAGCCGCAGGAAAATAGGTATGTACAATATCGAACTTTTTTACGCTCGTTAACAACTTTATAAATAGGCTTGGATTGAGTAACATGCGGTAGATACTGATAAGTGGGGGGAACCGGATTACATGAACACCATCTCGCATTTCAGATGCTTTATCACCATGTAACTTCGTAGTGATGACTGTAACTTCATGGCCGAGATCAACAAAATTCTTGGATATCTCTAATGCAGCTATCTCAACTCCACCAAGATATGGAGGAAAAAAGTCAATAGGAACTAGTATGCGCATATCGGGTCATCTCCAGCCTTTTACTAGACACATAAATCTGATTTAACCTAATTTTGGTATTTGACAAAAATATTGGGCCGAAACTAAGATAATGCATTGTATCTGTCCTCTACGTTCACAGAATTTAAGACCACGAATGCTAAAGCTCCCACAAATTCACGTATAATAATCTACAGATGTTTTCCCCCTAGACGTTCAAGTAATATTATCCATCCCTTGTAAGTAATTATAACCACAATAACGAAAAGAACAAAATCAACAACCCGAATACTGCTGATCCCTCTAGATATATTATAAATTAAAGCGAGAATTGGATTACTAGGAACAGTAGGACGCCCACTACGGATATAGAGTTCGCCACCGATGAGAACTTGATTGGCAGCCCAAAAAACAAAAAAATCTAGTCTGAAATCAGTAATTGGT
>JAEOTF010000186.1 GCA_016840025.1 Candidatus Hodarchaeota archaeon | reverse complement strand
TAGCCTAACGCAAATTAATCCTTTCTCTTTGAACTTCTTTTCAGATATAAGCCTTTTTTTCTTTTTTACTGGTTAACTATAACCGGAATCCTCAAGTAACTTACTTTTCAAGAGGTTAATGCACTTGAGAAATGGTCTTGCCATTGAATCAGACCATAAAGTTTAAATAAAAGGAGTTCTCCCTTCTAGTTATAGCAACAACTAACGGTACTGCCCTAACAAAGCAATAGGTACCAAGGAGAACCCCATGATGAAAACAGTACGACAATTAAAAACAGTTTCGCTCGAGCGATTGAAAGCACATGTTTTAGCACTCCCCTTAAAGCAATGGCTTCCACAACGAAAATCGCGCTTGGGAAGAAAAGGCTATGCGCCGTATAAGTTATTTCTGGCGTTTCTCCTGAAACTACGGGAGAATATCCTGTATGACACGGTTCTGGAACAAAAATTACACGAAAACCAGACCTATCGGCTCTTTTGTGACCTGATCCCTGCACAGATTCCGTCTCATGACACCTTATCGCGGTTTCAACGAAAATTGACAGTAAGGCGGTTGGATACCTTGTTTAAACGATTGGACGCGCGTCTTGCCGAACACGGGGTGTTTGACCGGGATGAAATTGCCTTAGATGCTACGGATATTCTTTCAAATACGCGAAATTGGCATCACCCTGACCCAGAAGCAGGTTACGGCTATAAATCTGATGGGGAACGCTTTCATGGCTACTGGGCCGTCTTTGCGGCGGGAACAACGAGTGAACTCGTCCGGGCGGTACGGGTCACCCCGGCCAACCGCCATCAAACCAAGACTGCGCAAGAGCTGTTTACGCAATTAAGCACCCAGAACCTGCGTAATGCAAGTTTATTTCTCGCAGATTCCGCTTATGATGATAAACAAACGTATCATGCGGCTATCACTCTGGGAATGGTACCTTTAATCGCCTATAATCCCAAAAAATCGAAAACAAAACTTTTTCAGCACCTCAAGAGAAGAAACTGGCGTAAACGGTCACTAGGGGAAGAGGGGATCCATTTACGGGAGCAATTTGGCTGTCTGCGGAGTGCGGTCGAACGGTACCACACGATGGTCAAAGATTTGCTCAAAGGACGGGGGGTACCTGTACAGGGGTTGTACAAAGTCCAACAGTATATTTATGGGCTTAGTATTCTCACTCAACTCTATGGACTGGTCAACTGGCATTTACAACAACGCCTATCGTTTCGTAGGCAATTAAAACTATGGAATTTTCTATAAATGGCCTTTTTCTACTTTTTATGACCTTTTAGAATTAGTACAGATGCTATTTGCCGCTATTAGACCAATTCAGGTTTATTCACGTCATTTGAAGAAAAAAGAAAAGTATTTTGCGACAGGCTAGATAAGATAAACTGTATTCAATATAGTTGAGTAAGTCAAATGTTAAACAAGCAAGAAATCTTGCAATTGATTGACCAAAAAAAGTTCAATGAAGCATTAATGATCATTGACAACTTGGAGACAAATGATGACCTTGTTCTGGAAGATCATCTCACATTGAGACTCCTTAGAAGTCAAGTACTGATGAAAACAGGAAAACCCAAGAAAGGTCTTGAGTTAGCAAAGGAAACTTTAACAGTAGTTCGAGATCAAGTACCTGTAAATCAGTTATTACTGGCAGATGCCATTATCACGAAGACCGAGGCTTTTTTGAGATGGATTGGGCAATCTGCGCAGACATTTGCAATAGAGAAGCTATCAGAGTATATTCAACTGCTAGAGCAGGGGGAACGAATTATCATGAAGATTTCGAACATGGAATCACCAGCTACCATGAAACAAGCAGCTGTTTTTCAGAGAAATAAGGGTATTATTTATGGGTTTTTGAAAGAGTTTGACCTTGCAGAAGGATACTTGCAAGAAAGTGTGGCACTTCATAAGAAGGTGGGAGACAAGAAAGGTGTAGTTGAAACGCTGGTGAATTTGGCCACTTTTCATAAAACTAAAAATGAGTCTGACAGTCAAATAAAGATTAATCATAAAAGCTTGAAACTCTGTGAAGAGCTTGGAGATAGAGAAAGAATAGCTGAGACCTTCCTGGACATCGCTCATGCATATCAAAGTAAAGGGGAACCAGAAATTGCTCTTACATACGTCCAGAGAAGCCTACAACTAGCTAACGAGCTCCCGAGGACGTTTCGAGTTGCTAAACTATTATTTAATATTGGATTGTTTTGGCACGCAAACACAGATGAAGCCGCTGCCGCCCTTGATGCTTATCAGAAGAGCTTGGGTATCAGTGAAGAACTGGATATCAAGGAAGGAATTTCTATATGCTTCCATATATTAGGAGATCTATACCAATATTCTAAAGGGGACTTAAACAAAGCCTTAGAGTATTATGAAAGAAGCATGGCACTATTTGAGGAAGTTGGCGATAAATTGATACATGGTTGGAATTTAGTAGATGCTGGTAACCTTTATCACCTTAAAGGAGACTTGGATCTAGCACTAGACCACTTTCAAAAAGCTTTTCCTCTATTCGAGGAAATAAGTAATGATTTCTATTTTTATCAGACGCTTCTTCATATTGGTCGTGTTTATCGCTCGAAAGGGAATAATAACGCCGCCTTAGATTATTACAAGAGATGTTTGAATTTATTGGAAGGAAAAAAATTGCTATGGGGTCAAGATACTGAAGGATTAACTTATCACGAGCTAATTGAGGTAATGCTTGACAAAAAGGACATTAACGAGGCGAAGAAGTATTTTAAACGATTTAGTCACTACCGTGAAGAAAAAGCTGAAAACAAATTGTACCTTGACCAATGGTATAAACTATCGGAAGCCCTGATACTGAAGACAAGCGTCCGGATCAAGGACAAAGCCAGAGCTCAGCAATTATTTCAAGAAATAATTGATGATCCAAATGTGAAATTCAACTTAATGAATTATTTGGCTGATTCAAAAAAAACTGCTACTTTAAATCTCTGTGAACTCCTCCTTTTTGAATTACAATCGTCTTCTAATGAAATTACAGAGGATTCTGAGGTCTTTCAGGAGATCAATTATTTATTAGACAATTTAGCGTCATTAGCCCAACGTCAGCATTCTTTTCCCCTACTCGTCAATATTCTAATCCTCCAGGCAAAATTTGCCTTGATCGAAGGAAATCCTACAGATGCGATGCAGCTCTTGGATCAAGCGAAGACCACCGCGGATGAAAAAAACCTCGGAAAGTTGGGTGAAAAGGTTTCTATAGAGAGACAACTCCTAATAAGCCAGCTCGAATCATGGGAAACCTTGTTCCAGAACGATTCGTCGCTAAAGGAACGATTGGCACGTATCCAGCTAGAAGAATATATTTCAAAAGCTTTAAAAGTCGTACACATAGAATAACGATCATTAAGTTCGTGAAAATACCATTATTAACTTACATTGCCATTATTTCACAAATGTTGTTGTTTTTAGCTTTCATTTATTCTTCCACTAGACACTCACATTTATTCTTTAATTTGTACCAAAACCTATCTTAAGTCTTAGTTTGACCTCCCCTCTGATGATAGTATTTTTTCCCTAACATATTGCTTATAAATGCAGTAATTAGGCTCAACAACACTATTAGTAAACAAATTACTTTCAAAAAGACGTCTTGAACTATCAAAAAGAAGATTAAAAATAGTAGACTGGAGGTAATACTAATTGTGAAAGTAAATAAATAATAAAAAGGGGTATCTTCTTTAGAAAGTAATTTCATGATTTAATCTGAGATTTTGATAACTCAAAAAAGCTTTCTTCAAATCAAAACTTTTCTCTTATGAATAGAATCCAACAAAAATGATACGGACAGATTAATTAGAAAGCCTAATGAGTAGGAAAAGTCTTTTAATTTTATAGAGAAGTAATGTATTTGATAAAGGTTGTATTAGTTGGTGATACTGAGAGTAGGCGTTTAGAATTCGGTAATCGATTATCTACAAACCCTGGTGCTAATTTTATATCTACCATAGGTGCTCGATTTCATGTGTGGCGTCATACAACTGACCGTAGACAGTTTAAATTTCAAGTGTGGGAAGTTGCTCAAACATCTCATCACTCGGATTATATGTTTCGTGGCTCATTCTGTGGAATAATTTTTCTGAATGCAAGCAGTCAATCGTCTATCCTTTCTGCAATCGCATATCTGACTAGGATATGGCGTAATAGTGGAAGAGGAGCAATACCTATTCTACTTTGTGATACACGGGTAAATGAAGATCCCGAACACCCCGATATGGAACTATTAACTGCTTTAGTTGAAGAATTATGTCTAAGGTCGAAAAATACAGGAGTTTTCTGCAAATTAATACGAGTAGCCATCAATTCCATTGAATCTGCGAAAATTATTCAATCGATCCTCCCTACTCTAATTATGCCTTGGATAGAACATCTAAGGAGAAATCGAGCGATTTATCAAGAACTAGAGCAATTTCTAAATGACCTCCTACATAATTATTTTCCAGAATTAGATTTAGATAGAATAATATTACCACAAGAGATAATACCCAGATATCGGGGTCGAGGGGAAGGGGAAGTTCGACCTAGACTCCTCTTTGACTTGATAAGCCAAATGTTTCCTGAAATTAATATAAAACTAGAGCTTGATAACTATTTTTTTGAGACAAAGCATGGTGATATTCGGATAAATCTAGATAACGCAAAAGTATTCATTAAACCATTTGATTGCCCTGAATGTGCTTGGAGATGTAAGAGTGATTATAAAAATATCTGTATTGTGATAGCTAGTCCATCTTGGGCTAATTATATTCCAAATCTCACCGAAAGGGAACTTTTTATCGTGTCTATCATTTATTCTTTAACTATAGGTCCATTAGATCCTTCTATAGCCTCTAAAATCCATAATGCGATAAAATGTACGAAATTCAGGCCTAAGATTCAAGAAACACCCATTTATGAGGGTATCGACTCTTTTTCACAAGAATTTTTAATCGAAGTAGAAAAGAAGTATAGAGCGGGGAAAATCTCAAGTAGTACTTATAATTTTCTTCGAAAGAAATATCAGCAAAGGAACTTGTTTCGATCTCCATAGATTAAACGACTATATCCAAATTGACCCCTTTATCCTTATCCAACCATTTAAGGTTTAAGGATTAAGAATTTCTAAATTTATTAATTGGATCATTGTCTCTTTTATTTGAATGACAAAACCCTTTGGAAGTTTTGAGAGATCTGTGATATTTTCTCGAATTGAACTAATTGAGGCTTCTATTGTTTTTCGTGGTGGAAAATAAGATTCAAGATCAGCATGAAATATGATGACAATAATTGCATGTGTCTGTAAAGTCAATCTAGGATCAGAAACAGTAGAATCATAGCATTCAAAGCTATAAACAAAGCTTAACCTCTCCGGATAACCACGAACAGGAAATGGACCAAATAATCCTTCCGCAGGTTGATCACCATGGCCGAGAGCGATCTGATAAAACATTGATTGATCAAAAATGAATTTTTCTACCTCTTCAATAACCCCAAATGCAACCATGGGTGTGTGTAGTATGGGAATGGTTCCTTTATCGGAAAATTTTGCACAGAATACATCAAGATCTTTTTTAAGATCAGCTAGGTTAACTAATCTTTCGGTAACACCCACTTGCGGTCTGGATCTAAGTTTTTGGATCCAATTACTATGCGTAATTGCTCTATCAATAAT
>JAEOTF010000185.1 GCA_016840025.1 Candidatus Hodarchaeota archaeon | reverse complement strand
ATACATATCTATATACTAATCCCTATATAAGATTTTCTCTATACTAATCTTTATATAAATATATATACTTGATAATTATAGTGAAAATCATGCCAAGAATTCAGACCTTAAGGAAAGGAAAGAATGTTACTTACATAATAACAATTCCAAAAGCCATTGTTGAAGCTAAAGGATGGAAAAAGGGAACAGAATTAACGTTTAAGCTTCAAAATGGTGATCTCTTAATTCAAGAAGTTAAATAAGACAGAGAGAGTTAATTGAAGCGGAACAACATACAATGGGGAAATTCTATGCAAATTATAAATTGACTCAAACAACGAAATCCAGGATTGTGTTATTGATAATGTGAGTGATGGTCTCATTCAGAATTTAACAACGGAATCCAAATAATCTTACATTACTATAACATTATTACGCTGAAATATTTTTTTTTCCTTAGTTAATTTCTTCTGAAATTTAATAGAAATGTATTACGGAGTGCTACTGGTGTCAACGAAATGGTCTAATCCTAAAAAACGAGGGGAAGCGATTAATAATATTCTCACGAGTATTGGTACTCTTTTATTGGTCATTTGGCTTATAACTATATTTTTAGAAGTAGATCCTAACTTGTTCTTGATCATAGGCGCAACTAGTCTTATTTTAACTATTATATCACGTTTTTATATCAGAAGATCCATGGATATTGGGATTGGTGGAGGGGTCACGGGTTTTCTCTTTGTTTGGCTCATTGTATGGTTCTTTTATTCACAGAAGTCGGAAGGCATTGAACTCATGGGTCAAGAACTAGAGGTATCGGAGATACTGATCGTATTTCTCTTCATCATAATCTTAGCATGGTTCCTCATTCCTGAGAAGACGCCAGTTCAAGAACTTGTCTTTGGACTATCACCCCTTATGAGCGCTCTAATCCTTAATATTTGGAAGATAGGAGTCTTAATTCAACTTTTAACTTTCTTCGAGGAATTTGAGTATTTAGAGCCTATTGCAAACCCTCTATTTCTTGGGTTGGGCATTTTTGACATAGCCTTACTATTCACAAAGCAAATAAAATTGAATTATGCGGATCTAATTCTAGACCCTCTACAACTGCTTGGAACGTTATACAGTGGTCCAATACAGGCTGTTAAATGGGTGTTATTGACAACAATCTTTGTAACACTTGATGAAATAGCCTTAGAATGGGGATGGGGTAGCGGGGGGCTAGTGATTTTTGCCGTGTTTTTTGCATTGACTAATTTCAGCACTAGTTTAACCCGCACATTTCTATCCAGTGGGATAATTGAGACCAAAGCAGAGGAAGCCAAAGTAATTGTGCCGAAAGTATTTAACGAAATCCAGCAATTAACCGAGGAAGACTTCAAAGAATTCTATGAGGTCCAAAAACCTGTAAAGATACGACAAGAACGTGCGATTTTGACCTTCCATCAAGGAGATATTCTTCTCCGCCTTCCTTTAAGTGATAGCTTAGAAGAGCAAGCAGGAGTTTTTTTAACGCAGATATTTGTAAGAACGCTTAAACCGACCGAGGCTGCAACAATAGCAATAAACGTAAGCCTAAAAGCAGCAGAAGATGCTAAAAAAGGAAAAAAACGACGTAAAGAAAGGAAAAGATATACCAACAGAAAAATTAAGACGTATAGGGTTCCAAAGGACGAGTGGGAGCAGATTCAAGATTCAGTTACCCTTTTGGAGTTAGACATGGCGGCATCTAAATTAGGTTTTAAGAGTCCTGACGAATTAGATAAAAATATGCAAAAATTCGTCCGGAAATCCGTAGAAGTCCAAGAACAGGTACGTAGTCGGTTGCGAGGTGTTCCAGTACCGACGAAATATGAAACCTATGATATAACAATACAGGATGACTCTCTTTTACTTCCCAGAGAGCTGCTTGATGTTAAGAATATAGAAGAAGGGCAAGAGATTGAACTAATTCCCGGTAAAGGGGAATACCTATTTTATGCGCGAATAAAGAAGAAAAAAGAATAAAAAATAGGGAGAATTTGAGTCATTTTTCAAATCTTGGCTACGATTGTTTTTAAATAACCCCGACATTATTATGCATAAGTAGAAGCGCGGCATGTTTGATACACAATGCCTTACTCCTACTATGCGCGGCTCAGACTTAGCGCGTCTGTACCAGAACAACCAGAGTTAGAATCCTATCTTAAAGCTTTCGTTGAGTTTCCCGTTTTCTGTCCGAAATGTGGGCCCGAAAAGAACAGTCTCAAGAAAAACGGGCGGGATCATCGTCATTCCGCATGTCCCCAACTGTTTTTTTGTAACAGATGCCATACGTCCTTCTATGCTCATACGTCATGGCTTTTTCACCAACTAGCGAAAATTGAATGGGATAAAATCCTTCACAGTCTCTTTGAAGACCGTTTAGAACCCAAAGCAGTAGCTCGACTCCACGGGGTAGCCCCAAGTTTTATTTCCAGGCTGCTCCATCATCTGAAGACAGCGGTGACCCAACGCCTTGCGGAGGTAGGAGCACAACGGACACAACTCCCCTCTCTACCAGTGCCCCTAAGCGAGGCACTGTGGTGGGGTGAAATGTTTTTTCGCCTGGGATCAACTAGTTGGTGTCTGTTACTACTTGTAAACGCGTATGGTAAGCCTATGGCCTGGAAATTTGGCAAAACCCGTACAAAAGAGGACTACCTCGAGCTTCTTCAACGAATTCAACCAGACCTTCCATCTGTTCCGATTTTCATTGGAGATGGCTGGTCTGCGTATTCTAAAGTCTGTAAGGAGTTAGGACGGGAGTGTTTCCTAATTACTCACCTTCATAGTCATCCGTGGGAGAAGGTACAACTGCACCATTTTCAACCCACCCCTGATGGATTAAGAGTAAGTCAATTTAGCCTTGAAATTCCGTATAACAGTTTTTTGCAGAATCGCCCCGTAACTGGAAAAACTTTTAAACGGTATCATCGCCTTCCTGATCCTACCCAACCCAAACGGAAACGAGGGCGACCTAAAGGGGTGAAAGACACGAAAAAAAGACGCTCTCGTTACAGTTCCCCCGTACGACGCCGATCTAAACGTGTGCGGAAATGTGGCCCCAAAACTCTAAACACGGACGGACGCGGCTTTCAATTTCATTCAACTCCATTACTAGTTGGGTGGAATATAGAGTGGTTGACTCACCCTCTTACAGAGTTGAATTTGTCCAATCCTTTCATAGAAGAACTGGAACTTGTCCTTGACCTCACGTATAAAGTTATGAAAGGTGGTTCTATTCAATCGAATCGGATTGAGTCTACTAATCGCGAAATACGGGCGATTGTCCCCAATAAGGGGCTTAAAACCCCTGAACACACACAAAATTATGTTGATCACCATCTGTACTACTGGAAGGGGGATTTCCCCCACTCTGAGACAGAAGAGCTGGGTATAACTCCTCTTACCCCCTCACATGCATTTAATCGGGTATTTACCTTTTTTACGCCCGCTGTTCACTCCCTGGAAATCGAAGCGATAAGTTTTTAGGGAGGGATTGAGCCAAGATTTGAAAAATGACTCGAGAATTTAGAGTAATTTTTTATTCTCGTATTTCTATAATATCTAAATAGACTGGACTTTGTTTGTAAACCGTTTATTTTAGATCAAAACGGTCTGCGTTCATTACCTTGTTCCATGCCGCAATAAAGTCGTTTACAAATTTCTGATTGTTGTCGTCCTGTGCATAGACTTCAGCAATGGCACGTAGTTCTGAGTTAGAACCAAATACTAGATCAATACGTGTACCTGTTCGTACAACTTCACCAGTCTTACGATCACGAGCTTCGTAATTGTTATAGTCGGTTTTTGACCATTCTACGCTCATATCTAGCAGAGTTCTAAACCAACTGTTGTCAAGAACACAGTCTTTGCTCCAAATACCTTCGTCAGTGGCTGAGATATGCATTGCACGGAAGCCACCTACTAGAACTGTCATTTCAGGAGGAGTTAGTCCAAGAAGTTGTGCTTTGTCCAGCAACATTTCTTCTGGGGTAACAGCAAACTCTTTTTCACAATGATTGCGGAAGCCATCTGCTTTTGGCTCTAAGAATGCAAAAGAGTTAACATCAGTTTGTTCCTGTGTTGCATCACCGCGACCAGTTGTTATATCAACTTTTGCATTGCTTACCCCTTCAATTCCAACTGCACCGCCAATGACAATTACATCTGCAATACTTGCGCCAGTTTCATTTGCAATAGTAGAATAAATATCAAGCACTTTTGCAAGTTGTTCAGGCTTATTAACTGCCCAATCTTTTTGTGGTGCAAGTCGAATGCGAGCACCATTGGCACCACCACGCTTATCTGATCCACGATAAGTTGATGCACTAGCCCAAGCAGTCTCTACCATTTGTTGTGTAGTAAGACCCGCTTTAGCGATACGGTCTTTGATTGCGGTTATTTCATCGGTACTAAGTGTCTTACCCGCTGGAATTGGATCTTGCCAAATATAGTCAACGTCTTTGTAGTCACCTGCTGTATAGTTTGACTTAGGTCCCATATCACGATGTAGTAGTTTGAACCATGCACGAGCAAATGCTTCGCCAAATGCCTCTGGATCCTTCATAAACCGCTCACCAATCTCACAATAGACAGGATCCTTTTTAAGAGCCATGTCTGCCGTGGTCATCATCGGTTTAACTTTACCACTACCATCTACTTCAGGTGCTAGGTGTTCTTCTTTAATGTTAACAGGATGCCAAATGTGAGCACCTGCAGGGCTCTTCGTAAGTTCCCACTCATAATTATAAAGAAGATTCAAATATCCCATATCCCACTGTGTAGGTGTGTAAGTCCAAGGTCCTTCGACACCGCTTGACATAGTATCTACACCTTTGCCTGAACCGTGACTGCTAGCCCAGCCAAGTCCTTGAGCTTCAAGTGGTGCAGCTTCCGGCTCTGGACCTACAGCTTCTGGACGACCACGCCCGTGTGCTTTACCAAACGTGTGTCCCCCTGCAATAAGAGCGAAAGTTTCTTCGTCATTCATACCCATCCGAGCAAATGTTTCACGAACATCCTCTGCAGACAGTACTGGATCTGGATTGGCGTTTGGACCTTCGGGGTTTACATAGATAAGACCCATTTGCACTGCAGCCAGCGGATTCTCTAGGTCTTGCCTTGTATCACCGTACCGATTGTCACCTAGCCATTCATCTTCTGCACCCCAGTAGACGTCTTTCATAGGATGCCAGATGTCTTCACGACCAAGTGCAATACCATGGTTAGGAGCACCCATGTCTTCCAATGCTACGTTACCTGCTAGAACAAGTAGGTCTGCCCAGCTTAGTTTATTCCCATATTTCTGTTTGACAGGCCATAGCAGCCTACGTGCCTTGTCGAGGTTTATGTTATCTGGCCATGAATTCAATGGTGCAAAACGCTGTGCACCTGTACTAGCACCACCTCGACCATCACCAATACGATATGTCCCCGCAGCATGCCACGACATGCGAATAAATAATCCCCCATAATGTCCGTAGTCAGCAGGCCACCAGTCCTGGCTGTTGGTCATAACATGTTTGATATCTGTTTTAACAGCATTAAGATCAAGTGTTTTAACTGCTTCACGATAATTGAAATCTCCTAGTGGGTTTGATTTAGAATCGTGCTGGCGGAGAATGTCTAGATTAAGCTGGTTAGGCCACCAATCTTTATTTTGAGTGCCTACAGAAGCTGCCATTGTTTTTTCTTTTTTTTTCTTTTTCAGTCATTTTATATTCCTCGCTATTTTCTGAGTTGTTTAGAATATAATTCTTGCTTATTCACCTAAAAATTGCATCATTTTGTTCTCATGTACAATTTCCTCTTCTAAAATATGCATAATCAAATTATACGTGCGGAAATCTTTGTCTTTTGTCAATTGCATGAGCTTATCATAGACCCCTATGGCACAGCGTTCATCTTCACGAATAAGAGTAGCCATCCCATCCAAGTCTGTTTCGTCAGGTAACTGCTCAGGATATTTACAGTTGGCAACTTGGTTAACCTCATCCCACATGAGAACAGGTTTTCCACCTAGTTCCAGAATTCGGTCGGCTAACTCCTCGGCATGCTCTAACTCTTCCATAGCAATGTCTTTGACTTCTTTTGCAAATTGAAAGGAACCTCGACCATTAGCGATTGTCGCTAAAGCATAATACTGATAAAAAGCAAGCCATTCGTCTGCATATGCTTTATTAAGCTCTTTAATTAACTCATTAATCTCCATAGAGACTAATTCGGTGCTTTTTTTTCCCATTATTGTTCATCCAATCATATTCTAATAGTATAAAAGAATGAGTATTAAAAAATAATGAGTATTATTTAAAACTTATTATCTGATAAGCAGTTATACAGTATTTATCGAAGAATACCGTTAAGTTTTCCTTTTTTAAGGAAATTATGAGCACTTAGAATAATGGTATAGATATACAGAAATAGAGATAATTATTTACGAAGTATTATAATAAATTAACAGGTTCAAAGGGTATTATGGCAGAAAACAAGATCACCCACTTTATAGAGCTCATGCAACAAGCTAATAAACGGGTTACTCCTCAAAGGTTAGCCATATTCAAGTTTATGAGCTCTAATGATTCCCATCCGACCGCTAAGGAAATCTATACACATATTAAACAAGAATATCCCATGATAACGATCGCAACTATCTATAAGACCTTGGAAATGTTAGAACAGGTTGGAGTCGTTAAGCAACTAGGGTTTTCTGGCGTGAGTACTCGATATGAGGCTAATATGAACCCTCATCTTAATTTAATCTGTCTCAAATGCGGCCATATTGACGATTTGAACATAGAGGAACCAGTAAAAAGTTTAGAGGATCTTATTATCCAGAAGTCCAGTTTTAATATAGTAAATCAACGTTTAGATTTTTACGGTTATTGCAAGAAATGTCAACTATAGACATGCACATTTTAAGCTGGTATCAACTCGGGTAAATTGTACGCACGACTAAAAAGAAGAAGGATGACTAAGAGAAAATTATTCATTTCTTTAGTTTTAGAACATCTTCATAAGCATCCAAGGCATCACCACGTCCCTTGCCATCGGTGTTATCATCGTATCCCATTTCATGGGCGTTATTCATCAGAATTGATTTAACCTGCTCAGGGGTAAGTTTTTTATAATCCTCTAGCAATAATGCAATCACGCCCGCACAATGAGGAGTGGCCATTGATGTTCCGCTTGCTTCAGTGTAAAAATCGCCCTGAGGACTTCCCATTGACGTATTTTTAGCGCGTGCAGCGATTACATTGACTCCTGGCCAACATATGTCGGGTTTTATTCGATTATCTGATGTCGGACCCCGAGAAGAAAAGTATGCAATTTTATCATCATCATCACTTGCTCCAATGGTAATGACTTTTTTCGCACACCCAGGACTTCCTACGGTGCTGGATTCAGGTCCACTGTTACCTGCGGCAACACAGACAACCACCCCTTCTTCAACAATTCGATCACAGAGTTGAGAGTTGGGGTCAGTGCCATCACAAGGACCAGCAGAACCAAGACTAAGGTTGATAACTTGAGCACCTTGGTCTGCGGCCCACTCAATTCCACCCATCACACCACTCATCCATCCACTTCCCCACGAGTCAAGTACTTTGGCAGCAATGATTTTCGCTTTCGGAGCAACTCCTTTGTATTTCCCATCGCTAGCAGTACCATCACCAGCAATAGTACCAGCTACATGGGTTCCATGACCATTCCCATCAAAGTAGCCCTCATCGGTGAAATCTTCGGTTTTGATTACCCGACCCTCAAGGTCAGGATGCTCGGTGTCTACCCCTGTATCTACAACCGCCACTTTTATGCTCTTACCAGAACTGCCACCTGAGCTGTGTTTCCAAACTTTTGGCACTTCGATCAACGGGATAGTCTTATTGAGCATGATCTCAACGCGTTTGTCTTTCCACACTTTTTTTATTTTACTTCCTGGTCCTGCACGGATATCCATCAGTTTCCTCTCAACTTCAGCGTCGCCTTCTACTGTAACAGCGTTAATTCGCTTGTGAGTATGTTTGATTTCACCTGGTAGATTGGAAGACAACGCGAATGTTTTGAGATCACCCTTTACATCCTCAAATTGGACAATAAAACGATTAGACTCCTGCTCTAATTTTTTATCTCGTTCTTTACGTTCTTTTTGCTTTTGTTCGTCAAACATCAACTTCAGCCTCTAAAGTAAAAAAGAAGAGAAGGGGTTATTTCTTCTTTCCGATAAATTAAAGTTATCAAAGAAGAAGAAATAAATCATTGAATAACAGCATTATTTACCTTTTCTCAGTAATAGTCTTCGCCTTTTATGTGTTTCATTGCTTTTGAAGAAAGTCGTGACTGTACCCAATCACGGGACGCCTCAGGTCTCTGTACACGTATATAAGGCGTAGGTTTAGGTCTTTTAACAGTTTGGGGCTTTCCACATCTCCGAGAGGGGTTTATCCATTTCTCTTTACAGACAGCAAATTTACACATGGCACCAATGCATTCATCTTTAAGATCTAAGCAGTAAAAGGTTTTCTTTTGACCCTGCCTGTTAAATTTCAAACTTCTCTGCTGACATCGAAACAAACGACAATTAGATAAACACTTAGGCTCATTTTTAGCCCTGGGCTTCATCTACAAGGCCTCCATGCGCTCATGGATTAAAACTCAACTCTTTTCGAAAAAAGAGCATTTTCTTTTCACCAAAAATAATGTATTTTCTTGTATTTAATCTGCATTATTTCATATTTTAATCTTTCACATTGATGTTAAGGTGGGTCTCTTGTTGTTTTTTCTATCTCTTCCTTCTCAACTTGTTGAAGAATATACCTGAATTGTTTTTCATAATCCGTGTTAGGTGCCACTCGTTTAATAATGCCTTCGTAATGTAAAAGCAGTTCCTTCATAAATGCACGTAATTCGGGAGAGGTAGAAGGAAGATTGATACGAGTGGCATAGATAATGCATTCCATAAGAGCTGATTCGGCGCGGGTAAATAGGCTATTAATTTGCTCAATTTTTAAAGAAATGGGATTTAATTGGATTCTTCCTCGGTCATTAACAGCATCAAGAGATTCCACTGTACATTCTATCCATGCAAATATAGAAGAATTTCTGCAGGTAGGAGGTTTTACTGAAATTGAGTTAGTGTACTCCAGATTCATTGTCTGAGGAGCTTTCTTAAGAGCACCGAGAATAAACATATTCAAATCACGGGAAAAGTGGACGATACATTCCTTCACCGACTGTAAATTCTCAAATGTCATGGTATTGACATAGGGGCTCATGATTAAAAATTCTATATCAAATATAACACCCATTGCTGCAAAATTAGGACCGTCATCATTAATAGTTGTCACAAGCGCCTCATAAATCACTCCGTCCTGGATTTTCAATTTTTTCTTGAATTCTTTGATTGAAAGAGTCATATCAAACGCCTGATGTCAAGCTATTTTCGAAATAGGATGTACAGGAATTTTTGTAGTTGCTATCACTTCAGAAATGATGTCTCGGGCAAATTTGAGCTTTAATTTTTTACTTTTATCGGCTTTTATTTCATGAAGATAGGGAGGTTTGGAATACCTACCCACTATAGAACCAAAATCCATCCCAACTAATACAATCTCGTGAGCTGCCATCGTCTCTGCCAATAGAACAGCTCGGTCTCCATCAGTAAACCCTCCAAAATTAGTCACATTGGATAAACTCGGTGTTTGAGTGGAGCCTATAACTTGATTTTTTAAAACATCTTCGGGAAGACTCTTAAGGAAGGGAATATTGTCACCATGTGCATGTATTATTAGAATTACATCATTTTTTGCTAAAAAACGAAGATCTTCTTGTTGTAGACCGTCTCCATCTGTGACGACAATATCAGGAATGCAGTTAGAGTCCAAAAATGCCCTTGCAGCGCCATCCGAAGCAATTCTAATCATTGATCTCCTTAAGGCTAGTTCTAAATCATCACTAAGAGAAGGACCAGCGCCTGCGACTAATAAAGACTTCTGATATATTTTCTGAAATAAAGAAATGAGGTTAGGGGGGTCAAAATCTTTTAGGATTTGGGAAAGAAGCTTTGCCGCCTGTCTATCTTCTTCAGGACTAAAACCAAACGTTTTGATTATTTGGGGGTACCAAACCGTCAGAAAGTGTTTTTCCCGTTCTTTTCTATTGTATAAAGCCGTATTATAAGCATGTAAAGAAGAAAACTGATCTTCGCCCAATCGTCAAAGCACCTAGTCAAGTAAATTGTTTACAACAAGTTGCAGATTGCCATGGATATTCATAAACAGTCACACAGAGCTCTTCTAATACATAATCGCGGAGTCGTTCGCTTAAGTCATTTACAAGGCATTCTGCCATTTCTTCTACTGTCGCGTTGTTTATAGGCAGGATTTTTACGTCCTCTTTTGGTAGCCGATATTTTTTATTCGGTAAAATCATTTCAATAGCATCTTCATGTTCCTTTATTACTAATTGGGGGTTTTTTCCTGGGATTAGTGCATAATGATCCCAGTCTTTGAGGGTTTCTTCGATTATGGGATTCAAATCCAAGAAATCAATGACCATTTTATTCTTATTAACTGGTGCCTTTATCTCTACATCGACACCGATATTATGACCATGGATTGCCTCAGAATAACCATCACCGAATACTAAATGTGCTATTGAAATATAATAACGCTCTTGGGACTGTTTGACAGAAAATTTCATAATTCCACCCTATCAAATTAATAACAAATTAATTATATCCATGACTATTTCTGTCCTATGAAAGAAAATGCAGGTCGCTATAAGTGGAAAAGGCGGAACGGGCAAGACAACGTTCTTAGCACTTGTCCTAAAAGATCTTTTACTCAGAGGAGAAGACGACATCTTTGTATTAGATGGGGATCCCGATTCTAACATGCCTGACATATTAGGAATATCACCACAAGGAACCTTAGCAGACATTACTGATTCCCTACGGGAAAAAATAGGATCTAGCACGACCTCACCATTAATGGCGAAAGATAGATACCTTGAAGCCGAGATTTTCAAGATTTTATCTGAAGAAAATGGATTTGATTTGTTAGTAACAGGGTCGGTTGAGACTGTTGGCTGCTATTGTGTGATTAATTCTCAACTGAAGGTCATTCTCGACCGGTTTGCTAATCAATACAAGTTTACTATCTTAGATCTACCTGCGGGACTCGAACATCTGAATCGCAGGGTAATTCGGGATATCGATGTTCTTTTTGTGATTTCCGACGCGTCTCGAATGGGTATCACAACGATTGGACGTATTATCAAGCTAGCCAAAAAATTGCAGATAAAGGTAAAGCGATTAGTGGTGATAGGAAATCGAAGTAGAAATGGAACACTGGAAAAGGCGTTAAAGGAGACTGCTGAAAAACATCGTATAGAATTTGGAGGAGTGTTGCCTTATGATTCCGAAATTGAAGAGCTAAACCTATTAGGACCTTCGATTCTAGATATTAAAGAAACTAATCCTACATTGCAAATCGTCCATCAACTTGTTGACCAATATTTATTCTAGCCATAAATTTCACTATTGTCGACTTTGTCCCCCCTAAAACGCTACAATTTGTTTCGAAAGTCAATTAACAATCCCTATTCATTCAGAATAGTTAGCAGCTATCTGTTTTTTTGGAAAAACAAATAGTATTCCTGCCAGATAGTTAATCAACGTGAATAGTTTTGGGTCGAAAAAATGATCGTTTTTGGGATTATGTCGTGCCATAATGAAGTGTTAACATTCTTTTCTCATTATTTTCTTTTATTCATTAACTATCATAAAACCTTGGATTAACTGTTAATACTTTCTTTTTCTACGATGTTCACCAAAAATACCAATAGCTAATAGAAAAAAGGTGAAGAATGGCAGATTAATCAAATTAGTCGAGCGATTATTTTCTGAGGTTGATTCAGGGATGAGAATAGATGGTTCAGATAATGGATAGGGATCTACATTGCCCTCAATTTGATAGGCTCCCGTACCATTGTAATCTGACCAATAATTGCCTTCATTGGAGGCGGAGTCATACCATTGATTATTAAATCCATCATCATAGGCTTGGGATGCAATATCTGGAAGTTGACCATTGTTGATGAACGTATTATGATGAATACGATTATTATCACTT
>JAEOTF010000184.1 GCA_016840025.1 Candidatus Hodarchaeota archaeon | reverse complement strand
TCTTATTTGAGATGGTGAGAGTCAATACATCACCTGCAGCTATTATAAATAGCATCGTGGATCCTATAATTGCGGTTGGCGCTGTTTTAGCTGAAAAGATTTATCATAAAACCATTCCTATAGTCGACAAAGTAGAGGAAAATCCTTTTGAAATAATTAAGACTGGTGATAGAGTGAAAGTAGATTCTATAAAAAATATTATTGAAATAGATCAATAATTGATTTAGTAGGCGTGATTAAATCGTTCAAATGAGTATTGATTTATTGGAATGGAGGTTTCGTTTCGTTCTATTAATTCAGATATTATTTTTCCGGTAATGGGCGCGAGCATAATTCCCTCTCCTAAATGTCCTGTTGCTATGATGAAACCTTTGATTCCCGGTACTTCACCTAGTATCGGTAGATTATCATGAACATAAGGCCTAAGACCTGCATAAGTCCTTATTACATTAATGTCCTTTAATTTGGGTATGAACCTTATCGAACGTTTTGCTATAGATCTAATGGCCTCAATGGTATTCTTTCGATCGTACATTACAAAGTCACGACTACTACCAATAAGACAATTTCCTTCATGAAACTGATTCATTGTAAAAGCTACACCAAGTCTTATCCTTTTATTGTTCGATGTTTCCATAGAATATTGATCAAAGGCAGTCGTTAGATAATCCGCTTCTATCAAAGTGGTTTTTATTAAGGGTTGTATTGGTTCAGTAACTAACAACTGCCCTCTTCTAGGAATTACTGGTATTTTCAATCCAATCATTTCTCCGATTATTGAAGACCATGCGCCTGCGGCGTTAATGAGATATTCAGAATTTAATTTTCCCTTGTTAGTGACAATTGTAAAATTACCATTTCTTTGTATTTTCACATTTTCAACTTCTGTATACGTATATATTTTGGCGCCCATTTCCTTTGCGGCGTTAACCAGTCTTAATGAGAATTGTATTGGATTTACTGTAAGATCTTGAGGACAATATAATGCGCCAGGCACATCCTTCGCTATGGCAGGTTCAATATCACGAAGTTCTTTTCCATTTAAAAGAAATACTTCAGTTACTTTTTCTCTCAAATTATCTGCTTGCGCTTCAACTATCGGTAACTGGTCTTCTTTATCTAAAAGGAGAAGAGTACCCGTCTTTTTACATTCAAAATCGTTATCAAACTTCTTTTTCAACTCTTGATACAATTCTTGACTTTCTACAATCATTTCAAGTAGTGGAGACTGAAAGGTAATTGTTGTTATCGATCCTTGACATGCTCCTGATGCTCCTGAAACTATTTCACCTTTTTCTATTAATGTAACGTCAATTCCTTTTTTCGATAAATAATATGTTATTGCACATCCAATAATTCCCCCTCCGATCACAGTTACCCGAGTATTTTTATTCATCCTTTTCTCCTACAAGAATTTCTATTTTAGTTGGCTTCAGCGGTGGCCTTTTATTTAATAATGAGCTATTCCGTTTTCCAGTTTCCTCTAGAAGGATTTGTTCAACTAAACTTTGACAAGTTAAGCCTTGACATAATCCCATTCCCGCCCTCGTAGCCCTCTTAATTCCATCTAAGGTTCTTATTCCGCTATTTATCGCTTCTCTTATTTCCCCTACAGTTACATCTTCACAACGGCAGACTATCATTTCATCAACGAATACGTTATTTTTCTTCATTTTTCCACCTCTTAATGCTTCTTACTTCATGAATAAACTGCTTTGGAATAACTATTGATACAATAATTGTATGGTCTTTTGCTGAGGATACTTCCAATACTTTACCTTCAGTAATTATCATACCATATCTATTAGTAGCTTTAACCAGAGAGCCCTTTTTTGGTATTGGGAGATATTCGTAAGGAATTGAAATTACCGCCTCCTTTTTAGAAAATGATTTATCAACGACGAAAATTGCTAATCCAGGACAAGAAGTAATACATATTTTACACCCGGTACATTTATCATGGTCTACTGTAGGTATATTTGTTATTGGCTTACCAATACAAATAATCCCTAGAGGACATCCAGATTCACAAACATCACAGGGTATATCTTCAATACATTCAACGATTACAACCGGACCTTTGTTCAATCTCTTTTCATCGGGAAATACATGATATTTATCTAGTTCTCGTTTGTCAGGAATAATTTGTTTCATCAAAGAATCACGAATTTACATTATTTAGAAACTTGGAGTTAAAATTACGCATTCTCATAAGTAACTTCTTTTTTCCCATAGATTTCGGGTTTCCGAATGAGCCCTTTCTTAAAGATTTTAATCGATCTATCACAATTAATTTCAATTCCTTCCCTTGGTTTTTACTTAATTTACCTAATGTCTCAGCTACTGCTATAGCAGCTAACCTTCCTTCCTCAATAGCTGTGCTCGCCTCTTCAACTCCCGTAACATCACCTGCAACAAAGATTCCAGGCATAGTTGTCTCCAGATATTCATCATGTATAGGACACCAACCACCAAGCTCTGGGATATAAGCTACTTCGCAACCTGCCATTAAAGGTAATTCAATCTGAGGTGCTAGTCCTGCAGCGATACAGATGGAATCAACCTCAAACTTTTCATGCTTATTCATTGAAGGTTTATCAATTCTAGCAATAACTGCAGATTCGACCTCTTCCTTGCCAAGTGCTTCTTTGATTATATGAGAAGTAATTATCGGAACGCCTTCTCTGAGCAGTTTTGCTGCATGTACTGCATATCCTCCAATATGATCCATAGCTTCTACAATTGCAGCTATTTCCATACCTCCTTGCAAAAGTTGATACGCAACTATTAGTCCTACATTTCCTGAACCAACGACTAGAAACCTACTACCCGGCCTTACTCTATGAATATTAATGAATGTTTGAATCGCTCCAGCTCCCATAACTCCCGGAAGTGTCCAACCTGGAAAACAAAGCGTTTTTTCCATTGCTCCAGTAGCTATGATGATACTCCTCCACTTCATTTCTATCAATTCATTATTCCTGACAATCCCCATTTTATTATTGTGAAATATTCCAAAGATATATGAATTTAACCAAACGTCAACCTTTAGTTTTTTGACTTCATCAATCATTTCATTTCCTATATTGAAACCCCTAGCTCCCGCAAAATGCTCTTTTGAGCCGAAAAAACGATGTATTTGTTTAAATAATTGACCTCCTATTCTAAGATTTTCATCAATTAGAATTACTTGACACCCAGCTTTTGAAGCTTCTATTGCTGCTGATAATCCTGCAGGTCCTCCGCCTATTACTGCTAAATCGCATTCAATCAACTTGTCCACCTTTTATCTTTTCAGGGATTATTACTCTCATTCCATCTTCAACTAAAGTAATACAGGTTCGAATATTTTCCATACCATTAACGGTCATTATACAATCACTACATCTTCCAATTCCACAAAAAATTCCTCTAGGTTCACCATACTTCCTTGACCTTCTTAACAAACGGGTACCCGACGCTAGAATCGCTGCTGCAATAGTTTCCCCTTCAAATGCTTCTATTTGTTTACCATTAACAAATAATGATAACTTTTTTCTCTGTTTTAAGGATCCCATAATAGGATGATTTACTATTCTCATAAAAAACTCACACTATTTGATTTTTTAATTAATTTTTCGTGACTCTCACCAAATAGCACACATGTTTCAAAGCCATTAGCGCCAATTTTATAGACAAACTCTTCTTTAACAGGAACCCTGCAACAATTAATTTAAACTTTTACTCACCACTCATATTAGATAATAATGTGGAGCACACGTACTATTCTAATAAAATATTTACTAATATCTTCATTTTTATTTAAGTGAAGCACATTCGTTTATAAAAAATTTCATTTAAAATTGGGAAGCTATTCGGTTAATTTCCTATGAATCAATAACCATAATAATTATTTTAAAAGGTTTTTTTAACTATCTAGCTAATAGCTGGAGGACTAAAAGTCGAAGGTGTGAGAAGAGTGCTTCAGATGGTTAAAGATGTGATGGATGCTCGATTAGTAGGAGTAGCTATGGGTAGACAGATATGGATTACAAGCTAGCTAGCTTTAGCTGAAAAATTGAAAAAACAGATAGATTTATGCACTCCTTGATTTTCAGCAACATTCTTTTATGATAAGGAGATTTTTGTTTCTGCTTATTTAGTAAATGTTTTAAGGATCAAAGGGACTGGTGATAGTTGGCAAGTAGGCAATGTACATGTCAAATCGAGAGGTTTAGATGACTACAAAAGATTGATGTTTACTAACGCTATGGCCGCCTACTATATTTCATGTCCATCAGGGAATCATGGAGCACTTCAAGAACTCATTCAGTTCAGTAAAACCAACTCACTTAGAACAATTAAGATAACGAAAAAATAGTAAAAATTAAAAAATTATTGTATAATTTAAATTTTAGTATATCAATATGTTATGTTTTTTCTAAATGCAAACAATTTCTTAGATAATAATAATATTGCTTTACATTATTATTGAAGATCTACATAGTTTTATATATTCTCTAAATATTATATATAGGAACTACGTTCGTGTAGTTAAAGTGAAAAAAAATGAGTGAAGAAAAAATTTCTAGAAGAAGCTATACAAAATATGCTGCTGCAGGGGTTGTAATAGTAGCTGGAGCTGCAGCAGGAGGATACTACGCAACAAGACCAACAGCGGAAGAAAAAGTTAAACTAAATGTGATCACATGCGAATGGCCTGAAACAGTCGTTTTCAGAGATTCGATCCCTCAACTATATAACGAATATACTAATGGAAGAGTTGAAATTGAAACAGAGGTACTTGGTTA
>JAEOTF010000183.1 GCA_016840025.1 Candidatus Hodarchaeota archaeon | reverse complement strand
TAAATTGTCCACCTAGAGAAAGACTCAAGGTTCCATTAGGCTGAATTCCGATCCATGTGAGAGGAATGATAAGACTAAACGATCCAATCAATAAACACACATTGAAAATCTCAGTCTTGCGAAAATTGCTTTTCCCAAGGATGTCCAGAATTTGCCAAAGTCCAGCTCCTACAGCTAATGTGGTAATAATTGGCAATAAATCAATTAATGAGACCATTAAATTGACCTCTTCTAGCTGAGATGCTTTTTACTGAACTACATAACAATAAAATACGAGGGGGTTCAAAATCATATTTAATAGAGATAATATGTTGGGTAAGGGCTTCGCATGTCTTAATGTTAAAATTTTTAGTAGCGATTAATTCCAAAATAATAAGTAGTAATCTTATTATTCTCGTGACTCTTCATAGTAATTATAGATAGAAAAGATTCTCATTTAGTATTTTAACTTTCGGAGATAATAGTTCAGGTTATTCTATAATTAAAGGGGCTTAGCTATTGTTCATTAAGTTTACAATCCGAATTATAGGTAGAAGTAAAAAACATTCCTTTAGATCCATTATGGGATTTGCTCTCATCATTTCTATGATGATCGCTATATCTGGAGTGATTTCAGGTTTCTCTGCAGAAATTTTTGGGATAACTAAAAAAGCTGGTGATTCTTCTAGTATATTCATTCAAGCAAATAATCCAAATGATGGGTTATCTCCTGAAATTCTTTCAAAGTTAGATCATACAAATATTAATCACGTCTTACCGATTGCAGAAAGAGCAGTTCTTTTTTCTTCAACAAATGGATCATTCTTATCATATCTAGTAGGTGTGAATATCTCAAAATTTATGACTTATTACTCTGAAGCAGATATTTATGCTGGAAGAAGCCCCCAATCTAATGATAATCCTACTGAATGTTTAGTAGGAAAAGATATTCATCCTCTAACTGGCTCCTCAGAAATAAATCTTACTGATGACTCCATCAAGACAGAATATCAATTAAATATCGTTGGTCTTGTCCAAAATGTTAAAGAATTTCAACATGCCATTCTTATTGAACTTGAAGATTATATAATGATTTTCAATCAAAGTTTAACTCAAAATCTTTATCATCGGATCAAGATTAGCTTAAATAACGGACGTTTCGCACAAGAGACAATCTCAGATCTGAAAATCATTTTAAAAGATTATACACAGGATTTAACCATTAAAACAGAACAGCAAACAGATATTTTCACAAGCAGTCTCTTTTCTGATATTATTCATCAATTAGGACTATTGTTTGGGGTATTGTTTATCATTGCCTTAATTCGAATTTTCCACGCCACCTCTTGGTTTGTACGAAAATATGAACGAGACCTGTTGATTATGAGAGCAATGGGGTTGTCTACTCTGCAGATGATATCACTGATTGTAATCCTTGCTGGAATAATCGGAAATATAGGATTTATCATGGGCCTTTTTTTTGGATTTATGATTCCTTCTCTGATATTTACTTTATTGTCAATTTTCTTTAGTGGAGGTTTTATTATCCCAGAATTCGACATTACTACAATCGTACTCTTGTTTATTTTTTCTAATCTTGTATCAGTGGTTGCAGCTTTATACCCTGGCATTATTATTGTCCAAAAAGAACCAAGCAAGCTTTCATTATCCACACATGGTATAGATAGGTAGGAGTCTTAGATTGATAGGTCTACCAAAAACTAATATGTTTATATTGGCTAAAATAAAGATATTTAAGTTCAGAGATCTCTGGTTGTTTTTAATTGGAATTTTTTTTGTTTCCATGACTTCAGGGGCAATAGGAGCTTTTATGTTTGGAGTAAGCGAAGAAGACTTTTTTATCGGGGGAGCAGACAATATTTTAGTCGTTGCACAACCAGGAGTTACAACCCCTCTTACAAGTAAGGTTCCCGAATATCTTAAGATTGATATTCAAAAAATCAAAGGAGTTGTTGCGGTCAGTTCAGAAACCATATGCATCTCCATTGCTCAAAATTTGAATGACAAATCTATAATAGTGCGAGGGATCACACCTGATTTCTCTCTACTCACCAATACAAGCTTGATTGAAGGTTCGTGGTTCGATCCAGCTTTTGACGAAACTACTGACATCCGTGTTAATGGAGCAATGGTTGGGTACCTCTTAGCGGAGAAATACAGCTTATCTTGCGGTGACAGACTCCAATTAGCGAGTACTAGGACTGATGTCTTGGTGGAAGTAGTAATCACTGGGATTATCCGTTCAGACACTCCCACTGATGAGGAATTACTTGTTTCCTTATCAAAAGGAAAAACTATGCTCATGACTGGTACGGAATCAAATTTTGTTTCTTTCTATCGGGTTTTGGTGGACGAGAAGATTATTACAATAGATAAGTTATCAAACTTCCTAAACGAAGAATATACAGTTCCAATTTTACTTAGTTCTCGTGATCCTGAAATCACATCTACTTTAGTTGGAACTCCAATTGTGGCTTATACTCCACATGGCGCTCATGTGGCAACACAATTAATCCAAGAAGGAAATAGAACTGAATTTCAATTGAAATTTGGTACATATGAATTTGTAGCAACCCATTCTGGAACTCAAAATAGTCCTCCAATGTCAGTGTTTGTAAATCATAGTTTTATGGATCCTTTTGAAATAATAATCGGAAGATCTTATTACAACCTTCAACTAAATATTACCTATAACAAAGAACCTGCGGTTAACGCCTCTGTTTATATTGAGGAAAAGTTTCACCAAATGGAGAATCATTCTTCTCAGGCAAATGTGGAGGGATTAGTACAATTCTCTAATATACCAGAAAATTTCTATTATGTTTCAGTTCAGCATCACGAGACTGTGAAAAATACCACGATTAAATTGAATAGATCAAAATATGTAAATATAGAATTGGTTAATTTCTTTTCATTAAACATCTTGAATATTTCATCAGGACAGGAGGTTCAAGGGGGAACTGTAGAAATTTTAAATACAAGTTATCTAAATACTAATTATAAAAGTGGTGAACCAATTTATCTGGATCCTGGAACATACCAGGTTGAATTTAATCATAGTCAGACTTCCAGAGAGTTCTCTACTATCATTAATGGGGGGGTGAACAAAACTATCTACGTTGGATACGCTTCTTTTGAAGTTTGGACTCGAGGCGAGAATGAAACACCTTTAAATTCGACCAATGTAAGTATCTCGAGATTTAATGAGACGATTGCTCAAGCTTTGACTAACTCCAGTGGTGTGTGCGAATTTCAATTAGAGGTAGGTTTTCATTATAATGTTACAGGTATCCCAGCAGAAAACCAAAGTAAGGCTTATACTCGTAAGATATTATTTATAAACTCCTCTGAACTTATGTTTAGATTCCTTGATACATATAAGCTAGACGTGGTTGTTTTCAATGGTACCAAAAATAGTAATTCTACTACAGGTCTAATTAATTGTAATGTTGTAGTCCTCAAGAATTCTACCCCAATGTTCTCGGATGTAACCAATGTCTCAGGAATAGTAACTTTTAATCTGACTGAACAAGGAATTTATCAAATTATAGCAGAGAAAGATGGATTTCAGCAGAATAAAACCTTAGAAATCTACCGAATCAACACAACATGTCCTATTAAGCTTGGTAATGTGCAATTTTTGGTATCAACAACATCTATTAGTGGATATCCTATTTCTGAAGTAGAGGTATTATTAAAGAACGATACTGGTTTCATTTTCAGAGGTATTACCAATTCAAGTGGTCATGTAGAGTTGTTTTTTCCTGTAGGTAATTATCTTCTTCAAATAGTCAAGGGAAACTTCTCCTCTCAAAAATTAATTTCTTTCAGAGAAAGTCAAAGGGCTTCATTTTTAGAGTACATCGAATTGAAAGGAGATTTAACCATAACCTTGACTAATCAATTCTCTCAAGCAATCCCCCTAGCTAATGTAGTATTGACCAATGGCCACTATGGTGTGGAGTACATAGGATTCACCGACGATCAAGGGGTCGTCTCTTTTTATTCAATCCCTTGGACGAACTATTCCGTCCTCATTACTTATTTTGACGAGGTTTTTCCCAGAAGTATTATTGAATTTGTGGAAGAAGAGCTGGGTTATTCACTTCAAATTGAGACAATCAATCCTATTCTAAACATTGATGAAATAAAATGGGAAAGAGACTACAGTTTCTCGGTCGTTTTGTCTTCAGAATATGTATCAAGTTTTTTGCAATCTTCATTGATCATTATTCTAACAACATTAACCAGCTTAGTGATAATAGTTTCAGTCTTATCATTATTGAGCATTGCATCTGTGATTTCACAACCCATCGTTTCTAATGAAAAAGCAATTGGAATATTCAAACGACTGGGTGCAACAAGAAATCAAGTCACCTTCGGAATGGTGGTTCAACTTAGTATCTTGGGATTAATAGCAAGTACTTTGGGAGGTTTTTTTGGAATGTGGATTTTGACTGTCATTCCAACTTTAAAGAATATTAATGTTGGAGGAATTATCATCCGACCTCAGATGAATTTTTGGCTACTCCTCGTTATCATTCTCTCAAATATGGTAGTTGTTATTCTCAAGGCAAGTCAAAAAGTCAGTCAACTTTGTTCATTGCATTAAAGATATGAATCTATTAGTCTCATTAAACTTATACTGATATAAATGGTTTTATGGATACTATATTGGGATTAAAGAAATTAAAGTTTCAACTATTCGGTTCAGATTGTCATCGGGGATATTTTGAGGTAACACACAGCCTGGGGCAAAAACTAGGCCTCTATTATTGAATTGGCTATAAATTGATTGAATTGACTGTTCAATTTCCTCATTACTACCTTTTTGGAGTATACCCATTTCATCAAGACCCCCAAGTAATCCTCCGTTGAAATCCTGTCGAGCTTCAAGAAGGTTTGGAGTTGTCCGCTGGTCGTGCCAATTGATGGCTTGGACATTTGGTAACTGAGCTGCTAACTTAAAGTAAGGTTTCTCACCATGTAAATGAACGACGTTGAAAACAGATTTTTTAGTTGCATTAAGTAATAGAGATTTAATTGGCTGGAACTCAAATTCTTGTAGTGCTTCCTGATTAAGAGTTGAGTTGAAATGTTGACTAGCAATAAACAAACCATTTGCTCCAGCGTCTAAAACTGCACTGGCAAACTCATTCATGAGTTTCGTGAGCATTCTGATTTGACTATTGATGAGTTCTCGATCTTGAGAGACATGCTTTATAAGAAAAGGGTCTAATTTCGAAGCCACCATAAAAGGGGAGAAAATAGTCATCATTGTTGGGACAACATTTTCTACTTGTTGATGTATGAGATTAACAGCTTTGATTTGAGCGCCGAATTCCCCATCATTGGGGTCAACAGGTTCCAGCGCTTCCCAATCGCGTATAGAAGAGATAGGGGGTTTATCACAGATTCGAGAGCCTGAAACTGGTCGATAATCCCCAAGGGTGCCACCGAAGTCTACAACACAATAACTCCCGTGCGGGGAGATTTTCATGAGATCAGACGCATATTTTTGTTGAAAGTCGAGTTGTGCGCTGGCTAATCCTTCCGAGGTTCTGTCTGCTTCAGGAAAATGTTTCCAAAGAGAATAGGGAACCTTTTCTGTTTGTTGTTGTTTGAAAGTAGCTTTCAATAAAGAAAATTTATCAATTTGGTCCATTTTGAATCATATACAGCAATTATTGGGCCATTGATTAACTTTCTGCTGATATTCTCATACTCTTAATGATAATAATCCTAACATTTTTTTAATCTGATTTCATTTCTATAAAATGAAAAAGTAATCTCTTCTTTTTCAACCTTGAAAGATAAATAAAGGAATGCTTTTGATGACCAATTGAGGTCACTAGTTTATGGTGCGAAATGATTCATTTCTTCGGCCGAATCATTATCAGGCTGATTATTTATATGTCCTTCATCTTCTGGATCATCATCGACACATGGGAAGATACAAGTTGGCTCAATTGTTGAAGATCTC
>JAEOTF010000182.1 GCA_016840025.1 Candidatus Hodarchaeota archaeon | reverse complement strand
GGAGCACCGCCTCCAGCAACAATATACGGGTTTTGAACTACATCACGTACGACACAAATGGCATCATGTATTGATCGTTCGACTTCATCGACGACTTTTTCAGCTCCCCCCCTAATCAGTATATTTACTGATTTTGGGTTTTTGCACCCTTCTATAAATATCCATTTGTCTTCTCCTACTTTGCGTTCTTCTACAAGTTTTGCGTTACCTAAATCTCCATCTGTTAGATCCTCTATATTGACAACAATTTTAGCTCCTGTAGCCTTTGAAACTTTTTCCACATTTGATTGAGTAGCTCTCCTAATCGCTAAAACTCCTTTTTTCGCTAGGAAATGTTGAGCTGCATCATCAATACCTTTCTGGCATATCAATACGTTTGTTCCTACAGATTCTATTCTCTCAACCATGTTTTGAAGCATACGCTCTTCCTCGTCGAGGAACGCTTTCATTTCTTCCGGTTGCTCAATATTTATCTTTACTGTGAACTCGGTCTTCTCTATTTCTAAAGGCGTATTAAGTAGAGCTATCTGGGCATTAACAATTCTTTTTGGCATACCAGGATGAACAACCTCTTTATCAAGAATAATGCCTTCAATAAGCTTTGTATCGACCATAGATTCTCCTGCTTTCTTGTCTACCTTTATGTCATCGAGATCTACCCTATACTCCTTCCCGACTTTTTTAGCTATCCTTAGAACTGCGTCAACTGCTAAATTAGCCAAGTATCCCTTATTTTCAGAAACTAGTTTACTCGCCATAGATGTCATAGCAATTTTTCTCAGTATCTCTTTATCAATTGATGAAACCTCTATTCCGATATCCTTTAAAAATTCTAAAGCCTTTTCAGTCGCTTCTCGGTAACCATCTACAATAATTGTCGAATGGATGTTCTGGTTTAAGAGATCTTCTGCCTTCTCAAGCAGCTTTCCGGCAAATACGGCTACGGAAGTTGTTCCATCCCCAACTTCGTTATCAGTAGTTTCTGCAATCTCAACCATCATCTTTGCAGCAGGATGTTGAATATCCATCTCTTTAAGGACTGTTGCTCCATCGCTAGTTATAGTAATATCTCCTAAGCTGTCTACAAGCATCTTATCCATGCCTTTGGGGCCTAACGAAGTCTTTACGGTTTCAGCTACTACTTTGGCCGCCATGATGTTAGCTCGTCGGGCTTCCTTTCCCCTTGATCTTCTAGTGCCCTCCCTTAATATTAAGACAGGTTGACCGCTTATAGTAACAGGTATAGCTTGAGCCATATTAAGTACCTCATATTACGATATGAGGAAAAAGGGCTTTTTATTTAAACTTAACGTTTATTCTCTTTTAAACAGCCTAACAGTAATAAAGAAAGAGAAAGTACACTAGGTATAACCTCTATTCAATAACTATTGATGATAGCACGCGCTAGAAGGTTCAAAGAGCATTTAAATTCAGTAGTCCGAGCCTAGCTTCGTATCATATGGAAAAGTTGAGACGATTAGGCTTAATCAAAAAATACAACATAGGTGCTAGCTAGAAATCGCCATGATAAAGCCGCTTCTTACTCAAAATATTTGAATATATGCATCGTTAGGCGAGTGCTAACATTTAATAATCCGGCATAAGCTTTTTTGCATTTACAGCCTTTTTAATGATGGTATGGCCATTGAATAATAAAAAATGTTAACATAACACTATCTTCACATGATTAAGAAGGGTTAGCTGTGGTGCATTTTCGGGTGTAGCTGGCTTTTGTAAGGTTTTACCTCAAAAACGCACACTAAAATATACTGAACACCATTAAGTTATTTATTTAGAAAAATATATTTTAACAGAGACGGCATTATGGAAGCTATTAAGAAAATTGAAATAGGTAGCCTAATTTCATCTAAAGTTGTGGCTTCTCCTTCAAGCACAATATCAAAGATCGTGGGTCTTTTAAAAGCTAAAAATGTCTACGAAGTTTTTCTCGAATATGATGGCAAAATCGGCGTGATAACAACACGGGACATACTTAAAGTATCAAATATTACTACTGAAAAAGCAGCTTCTCTTGCATTCTTTGTTCCCAAACTGTTTACTAACAGCACCATTGGTGAGTCCGCTAGATTAATGATGGATTACCGGATAAGGGCTTTACCTGTGATTGAAAACAATAATTTTATTGGAGTAATCCAGGCTACTTCCCTAATTAATTCGATAAGAAGAAGTATTTTCTCGAAGATCACAGCCAAAGATATAATGATTAGCAATCCTACAACTATAAACAGTAACCATCTAACATCTAAGGCTCGAAGATTAATGATTCGAAGAAAAATTGATCATCTTCCCGTGTTAGATGGAAAAATATTAAATGGGATTATTATATCGAATCACATTATCTTTAATATGCTTCAAGCTACTGAAACAATGGAGAGAAGCGTTATCATTTCTGAAGCTCAAAAAAAATTAGAGCTACCTGTAATGCATATAATGGAGCCTAACCCTTTAATATGCGACTTGAACGATAGTCTACCTTCAATATTAGATAATATGTTTGAGCAGAAAACCACATATTCCCTTATTACATTATGGGATGAGCTTCAGGGTATAATTACGTATAGAGATTATATGAAGCTTATTGCAGATCAATTGAAAAAAAGAGATATTCCAATCTATATTGTTGGATTGCCCGAAGACCCCATTCAGGCAGAGATTATTAAAAGTAAATTTATGAGGACGATTGAATTTTTAAAGAAGAGTTTACCCTTTATTGAAGAAGCAAAATCAGTAATAAAGACATTTTCTCAAGGGAGAAAAGAAAGAAGAAGATACGAAGTTAATGTTTCAATCATAACGCCCAAAAGAACCTTCTCGTATTCAGAAAGAGGATGGGATCTGCCAATAATTTTCGATGCATTTTCTAATAAATTAAAAAAAACCCTTATACAGAAACGTGTAAAAAGACGATGAACTTCCCATAAAAACAAAAAATGTGAAAAGGACGAAGAAAGCATATTGAGAAATTTCATTAATAGATTTGAAGAACGTCTTAACGAAAAAAACAGCATCCTCTGCGTAGGATTGGATCCAGCATTACCTGAACAAAGAGATCAGAATACTATTCCATTAAAATATTTTGAAAAGGGATGTAATAGTGAACTTCGATTGAATTTTTGTTTGGACATGCTTGATCTGGTTGCTGATTTTTGTGTAGCAGCAAAACCTAACGAGCAATATTTGCGTGGATTTACGTCTAAACAGCATCAAAAGCTAGCTAACTCGATACGAAATCATGGCCTTATTTCTATCTATGATTGTAAATTGGGTGACATTGGAGGTAGTGTTAAATCAGCACTTTTTTATTATAACCAATGGGGTTATGATTCAATAACGCTAAACCCGCTTCCAGGCAATATGAAGAAAGTTACTGAAACAGCGCATAGTTATAAACCACAGATAGGCATAATTGCATTAGTTTTGATGTCCAATCCAGAGGCAAAAAAATATGGTATAAAGGCAAAAATCAATCGTAAACCTTTATACCAAAAGATTGCAGAAGACGTTGGAACACACGATGTTGATGGTTGTGTTGTAGGAGTAGCTAATCATACCACAGAAAATCAAATTCGAATTATCAGAAATATAGTTGGAGACGATAAATTACTCCTGATGCCAGGAGTCGGTGTGCAAGGAGGAAATCCAATAAAAGCAATTAAGGCGGGTGGGCATAACATTGTTATCAACGTGGGGCGAGACCTAATTTATTCAAACAATCCCCATAATACGGCTGAAAAATACTACAGTATGTTCAATGCGGCAAGAACTACATAAGCTAGCATAATTTAGTTAATGAAGATGGGTCTCTGTGACATCATAGTTGGTAATGATAATCTCTTAAATGGTTTTTTGATAATCTTTCTTCTTACTTCTTTAATTAATGTATTTATCGGCATAGTTTGTATTTCGTTAAATTCCCTAATTCGTACTCTAAAGCGCGCGTGCTTAGACTTGGTTTCTTTTTCTCCAATACAAATTATATAGGGTATCCACTCCTGCTCTGCATTCCGGATTCTCTTACTAACAGACTCCTTTCTATTATCGATGTCAACCCTAATTTTTGCATTCTCAATTTTTTTAGCTATTTCTTTGCAATTATCAACATATTTGTCTGAAATCGGAATGATTCTAATCTGTGTTGGTGAAAGCCACAATGGGATCATGGGTGCCTTGCCTTTATTTTGTTCTCTATACGCCTTCTCTAACAGGGCGTAAATACATCTTTCTATAGCGCCACTAGGACTACAGTGTAGAATTATTGGATATTGTTTCTTTCCATGTTCATCTGTGAAGGTTATATCCCATCTTTCTGCACTTTCTACGTCAATTTGGTCTGTTGATAGGGCTGAGGCTTTATCTAGGTTATCGACGAAGTTAAACTCCCATTTCAAAGTGAAATAGAAAAACCTCTCAGACCAGATTTCTATTAAAGCTGGTTTTCCAAAAGTTACCACAAAAGATTGAATGAAGTCTTTATTCTTTTCATAAAAATCCTTTGTAAATCTTATAGCAAGTTCAATGTCTTCTCTATCCAGATCTAACCCGTCTTTTAAAAAGTTTCTAGCTAAGTCAAACCTTGTAACAGCTTCTGTCAATGCTTGGTCAAGATCAGAGCATAGGGCATGAACATCGGGCATAGTGAATGCTCTTAGCCTCTTCAGTCCTACTAGCTCGCCACTTTTCTCTCTTCTAAAGCTATATCTAGTCAACTCATAGAGTTTGACGGGTAATTGTTTATACGAAATCTGCATGCCATGAGCCATGAGGAATTGTCCAAAACATGCTGAGAACCGTAGGAATAAGTCTTTATCATCTGATTTGATTATATATTGCCTCGCGGGAAATCTATTGAAATAGTTTGCTAAACTCGGATTTTTGGCATCATACATAATTGGGGTCTCAACTTCTATTCCGCCATATTCAATCACTTTCTGAGTTACAAATTGTTCTAAAAGAGATTTGATTAATCTACCTTTTGGATAAAACCGTAGGTTTCCTGGATCGCTTCCAGGCTCGTTATCGACAAGTTCAAGTTTTTTCATTAAATGTACATGTGGTGATGTCTGCATCGTAGTTCTAGCTTTCTTCATTTCATAGCGAGAGAACTTTTCCAAATTTTTATGTTTGGAAAAATCAAATTTATCAATAGGAATTAATTCACCCTCTGACTTCATTATAAACCATTCGGACTTAATTTTTTCCTCAGACTTTAAAGCTTCAGATATTGTTTCTCTCGTTTTTTCACTCGCATCCTTTTTCTTCGCTAAGAAAACTCGGAACTGTTCTGCAAGGGGATGGCCTTTTATTGAGATCGTAAACTGTTTGCACCATCCAAAGGGAGTTCTATAGGTTTCTATTCCCATCTCCTTAGAATATTTTTCCATTTTCTTAATTAGATTTAAAGCCATTGATGGTTCAGCCAAATTGTTACTCAAATGAGCATAGGGGTATAGCAATATCTTATTCACTTTCAATCTAGTCAGAGAAGACTTCACTTCTTTTATTGCTTCATTAATTTGTGTTACACTATCGCCGTCTTCTATAGCAACAAATAACACAACTAGTTCATCTAATCGGTTTGTCTTTTTGTCAGATGGTTCCGCTACCGGAATCTCTTTTTTAACCGGCACATATTCTATGAAATTAGAGTGAAGTTGTAAAATTTTCATTCAATAACCTCTTAGCTTTTATTCAAATTGTAGAGGATTATGTGCTCCATCTCCACTTATCAATTCTACGGAGTTCTCTCCTTTTTTTCTTAAACTCTTTATAATGTAGCTTACACAAATAACTCCGTCTAGTTCCACTGATTCTCAATCCTGTAGAATTCAATTTTTCATTTGAAATAGATCTAATTGCTATTTCATTACAATCGCTAATACTGCACGTTATTCCCTTACCAATCTTTCCCACGAAAATCGCCAACTAGTTTTCTGAATATTAAATACTTTAAAGACTTTTTTTCTAATATAAAGAGTTACTCTAAGGAGGAAAAAAACATTTCTAGCTATGAAATTGCGAATAAGCCCGGTGTCTATACGTTACTAATTAAGTTACTTCAAGAAAGTGTAATTACCGTTGGAAAATTAGGTTTTTACAAATTTCCTAAAGGATTTTATATTTACTCTGGCTCAGCAAGGGGAAAAGGAGGACAAAGCCTTCAGGGACGGGTAGGACGTCATTTATTATCTAAGAAAAAGACGAGGTGGCATATAGACTATCTTTTGAACGCAAGAGCTAAAATAGCCGCGGT